>NZ_KV824527.1:0-1878 GCF_001816045.1 Kytococcus sp. HMSC28H12 | reverse complement strand
GAACCGGCCCCGGGCACGCGGGACGCCGCGTGGCTGCGCGACCAGTTCGCCACCACCGGCGGCTACCTCAACGCCGCCACCTGCGGCCTGCCCACCCGGCGCACCACCGAGGCCATGGCCCGCGACGCCCGGCGGTGGACCACCGGGGACGTCTCGCCGGTCGGGTACCACGAGCACGTGGAACGGGCCCGTGCGCTCTACGGCCGCCTCGTAGGGGTGCCGGCCGACCGCGTGGCGACCGGCTCCCAGACGTCGGTGTTCACCGGCATGGTGGCCGCGGGGCTGCCCGACGGCGCCGAGGTGGTGGTGGTAGAGGGCGACTTCTCCAGCCTCGTCTACCCCTTCCTCGTGCAGGCCGAGCGCCCCCACCCCACCCGCGAGGGCGGCCGCATCACGGTGCGCTCGGTGCCGCGCCAGGAGCTGTGCACCTCCCTGCGCGAGGAGACCGCGGCCGTGGTCTACAGCCACAGCCAGAGCGCGTGCGGCAGCCTCACCGCCCCCGATGCCGTGCGCCGCGCAGCCGAGGCCGTGGGTGCCCTGACGGTCTGCGACGTCACCCAGTCCGCCGGCTGGCAGGCGGTGGATGCCTCGCTGGCCGATGTGACGGTCTGCTCGGCCTACAAGTGGCTCTGCCACCCGCGCGGCGTGGCGTACATGACGGTCTCCGAGCGGGCCATGGACGCCCTCGTGCCGGTGAACGCGGGCTGGTACGCCGGCGAGGTGGTCTGGGACTCCATGTACGGCCCGGCCATGCAGCTCTCCTCGCGTGCCTCCCGCTTCGACGTCTCGCCCGGCTGGCCGCTGTGGCCCGGTGCCGTCGCCGCTCTGGAGGACTTCCTCCAGGTGCCCACCGGTGCGGTCAACGCCCACGACGTGGCGCTCACCAACCGCCTCCGGGCCGGGCTGGGCCTGGCACCCTCGGACTCCGCCATCGTCAGCCTGCCCATGCCGCCGGAGGCCGCGCAGGCCGCGGAGCGGGCCGGGCTGACCCTCTCGCAGCGGGCCGGGGGGGTGCGTCTGAGCTTCCACGTGTGGAACACCGAGCAGGACGTGGACCGCGCCCTGGAGGTGCTGGCGCCCTTCGCGCAGCGCGGCTGACGCCCGGCCGGTCCGGGGCAGGGCGGGTGGCCGACGAGCCGTCCGGTCCGGGCACGCACGTGTGGTGTGATGCTCTGCGTGCCCGACTCCCTGCTCCCGGACCCCGCCGGCGCCCAGATGGCCGCCGCCCGGGACGAGGCGCACCACGGACCCAGCTGGCGCGGACCCCGCCGTGGCACGGCCCTGTGCCTCTCCGGTGGCGGGTTCCGGGCCGCCCTGTTCCACCTGGGAGCCCTGCGCCGCCTCAACGAGCTGGGCATGCTCGGGCAGCTGCGCACCGTCTCGGCGGTGAGCGGCGGCAGCATCGCCGCGATGCTGCTGGCCGACCCCCGGCTGGGCTGGCCGACCCCGGACGCCCTGAGCCAGAGCATCGACTCGACCGACCTCGTGGAGCCCGACCCGAGCGCCCCGCCGCTGCCGCGCGGCGACACCGTGCCCGGTGGCCTGTTCTCCGCCCCGCGGGTGGAGGGGTTCGAGCAGTACGTGGCCGAGCCGCTGCGTCGCCTGACCCGTCACAACCTGCGCACCCGCGCGCTGGTGTCGGGCTGGGGGCCCAAGGTGCGCCGCCCGGCCGACCGCAGCTCCCGGGTGCTCGCCGACCAGCTGGTGGACCACATCGACTGGTGGGCGGCCGACCTGCGGGAGGCCCGCCGCACCGCCGGCCCCGCCGTGGTGGTGGAGGCCACCGAGCTCGCCCACGGGGTCAACTGGACCTTCGCCGACTCCCGCGCCCACCCGCCGCGGGGCCGCGTCGGGGACTACCGGCTCGGCAACGGCGAC
>NZ_KV824526.1:0-622 GCF_001816045.1 Kytococcus sp. HMSC28H12 | reverse complement strand
TGCGGCCCTCTCCGCGCTCGGCGTCTTGGCCGACGAACCCGAGCGGGTGGAGCGGCTGCACCGGGTGCGCGACCGCCTGGCCGGTGCCCTGGGGGTCGAGGCACCGCCCGGGGCGGTGATGGCCCGACCCGCCCCGGACGCCGCCACGGCCCTGGCCTGGCAGGCCGCCTGCCAGGAGCAGGGGGTGGCCGTCGGGTGCTTCCGGCCGCCGTCGGTGCCAGATGGGGTCTCCCGCCTGCGGGTGACGGCCTCGGCAGGGCTGGACGACGCCGCGCTCGAGCGCGGTACGGCCGTCCTGGAGTCGGTCCTGGGGCCGGTGCCGGAGAGCGCGCTCGAGCGGGCGCTGCCGGAGGCGGGCGCATGAGCGGGCAGGCCCCGGGGGTGGTCCGTGTGGTGGTGGTGACAGGTACGGACACCGACGTGGGCAAGACCGTGGTCACCGCGGCGCTGTGCGCCCGGCTGCTGGCCGACGGGCAGCGGGTGCACCTGCACAAGCCCACCCAGACCGGCGTGGCCGCGGACGAGGAGGGCGACGTGCAGACCGTCCGGCGGATGCTCGGGGCGCCGGTCGGCCTCACCACCTCCGAGGGGGTGCGGCTGCCCGAGCCGCTGGCGCCGGCGA
>NZ_KV824525.1:0-2642 GCF_001816045.1 Kytococcus sp. HMSC28H12 | reverse complement strand
CCTGGGCCGAGGCGGTGCACCACCTGCGTGCCGCCGGGACCGAGGTGGCCGCCCCCGTGGCCGGCACCGCGGCCGAGTGGGACCGGTTCGCCCACCGCATCGGCGTCCGCGCCACCGCTGAGAGATCCCTGGCCGCCCTCACGCCGGAGACCCGGGAGTGGGTGGAGCACTACGCCGAGGGCGTGCGCGACGGGCTGGCCACGGTGGCCGCCGCGGACGTGCCCGAGCTGCGTGCCTTGGTCGGCCGCGACGCGGGCCGCGTGCCCGGTTTCGAAGCGGTCTCGCCGGACGCGGACCCGCTCGACTGGCGCGCCTGGGACGCCGCCGACTGCCTGGCCGTCTTCTGGCTGCAGCAGGTGCTCTTCGGCGACTGGCCGCACCAGCTCTGGCGCGAGCACGTCACCGAGCAGCTCGGTCCGGAGTGGGTGGACTGGCTGGCCGCTGACCCGAGCGCGCAGGCGTCGGGGTCCAACGCCATCGGCGTCGTGGGGGCCCGCTCGGCCACCGGGGCGCCGCTCCTGGCCAGCGACCCGCACCGCCTCCTGGAGGCCCCGAACGTCTACCAGCAGGTGCGCCTCACCGTGGAGCCGAGCGGTGGGAGCGAGGGGCCGGGCCTCGACGTGGCCGGCCTGGCCTTCCCCGGCGTGCCGGGGGTGCAGCACGTGGGTCACGCCGGGTCGGTGGCCTGGTGCATCACCAACGCGATGGCCCGCACCCAGCAGCTCGTCCCGCTCTCGTCGGACGACCGCGCCGTGACGACGCCCGGCACCACCCTGACGGAGTCCGGCGCCACCACCGGCGCTGCATCCGTGACCCGCCTCTGGGGCCGCCCCGGGGACCCGGGCGCGCGAGCGGTCCGACAGGCCGCAGACCTCTCCCCGGGGCTCGGGTTCGAGGCCCTGCCCCGGCTGTTCCACGCCCGCACCGCCCAGGACGCGATGACCGCCTGGGACCACTGGGTGGAGCCGGCCAACTGCGTGCTCGTCGCCGATGTGGACTCCCTGTGGGAGGGCGTTGCCGGCCGTCCGTTGGGGGTCCTCGACGTGGCTCGCCCGGAGGCGGCCCCGGCCACTGGCCCCACCCCGTCCGGCGACGGTGCGGGCCCGTCCGCATGGTCGACCCACCAGCCGTGGCGCCGGGTGGAGGGCGTCGCCGTCCACGCCAACCACCGCCGCGACCAGACGGCCGCCTGGGGCGAGGCCTTCGCACCGCCCCACCGGGCCGACCGCATCCGAGAGCTCCTGTGCGCCGAACCTCTGGTCACCGGCGAGGACCTGAGCCGGATCCAACTCGACACCCGGTCGCAGGGCCTGCTGAACCTGCTGCGTCTCACGGGCGTCGTCGTGGGTGGCGTCCCCGACGCCCCGGGGCGTCCGAGCGTTCTCGGCGCGCCTGACCACCCCGTCGCCAAGGCGCTCGCGAACTTCGACGGCCACATGGACCCCGAGTCCGACCTGGCCCTGCTCGCATGGCGCTGGCGCACGGCCCTGGCCCGCCGGGTGGCTGCCCTGCCCGCGTTGGCGCCGCTGCACGAGGACTCCTCCGTCACCGCCGCCGCGCGGGCCGAGTTCCCGGCCCTGTTCGAGCCGTGGCTCGACGTGACGGCGCGGGTCGGCCTGGGGCTGGAGTCCCTCGCCGCCGCGCTGCCCGAGGAGCTGCGCACCTGCGCCCGTCAGGCCTTGGACGACGTGGCCGATCACCTCCCCACCGCGGACCGGGCCGCTGACCGCTGGGGCGCCGAGCACCAGGCCTTCGGACTGCACGCGCTGGGCTGGCCGGTGCCGCTCGGCCCCGTGGGCGGAGACGTGGACTGCGTCGCCGCCACCTCCAGCGTGCCGGGTCGCACCGCATCGACCGTGCGTGGACCGGTCTGCCGCGCGGTCCTGGACCTCGCGGACCCGGGCGCCAGCCGGTGGGCCGTCCCCCTGGGTGCTCACGGCGTGCTCGACGTCCCCACCGCGCGGAACCAGACCGAGGCGTGGCGCACCGGGGAACTGCTGCCCGTGTTCAGTCAGCCGGACTCCGCGCCGCCGCCTCCGGAGCTGGTCTTCACGCCCGTGGTCCCAGAGGTGGACGGGCCAGTGATCCACGCCTGGGCCACCGAGCACCGCGGACGCTTCTGGGGCATGGGCGACTACTCCGTGCAGGACGTGGTGGAGGTGTACACGTGGCTTGACGCGAGCCCCCACCACCACGCGTGGATGGTGACCCACGAGGGGCAGCCGGTCGCCCTGTGGCAGACCTACGACCCTGCCCACGACCCGGTGGGGGAGGGCTACGAGGTGCGCCCCGGCGACGTGGGCATGCACCTGATGGTCGGCCCCCGCCGGCACGGCATCGCTGAGCTGCCGGCGCTGGTGGGTGCCCAGGGCGCGGCGATGGTGTTCGCCGACCCCGGCGCGCTCCGGCTGGTGGCCGAGCCCGACCAGCGCAACACGCCCGCCGTGCAGCGGCTGGTGCAGGCCGGCTTCACCCTTGGGCCCGTGGTGGACCTGGGGCACAAGGTGGCGCAGTTCGCCTTCCTCGAGCGCCCGCCGGGCGGCGTACTGGCCTGACCCGGTCACGCACTCCCCGGGGCCGCGGGCACCGGCACGCAGCGTCTCGATCTCCCTGTGGCTGGTCATGGGTGTGCTGTGTGGAAG
>NZ_KV824524.1:0-2030 GCF_001816045.1 Kytococcus sp. HMSC28H12 | reverse complement strand
GCGCTGCTGGCCGAGGCCCGCGAGGAGGCCCGCCGGGCCGCGCACGAGGCCGGCCCGTGGGCACGCTTCTGGCGTCGCACCCCCTTCGGGCAGCTCTCGCGCAGCATCGCCGCGGTGCGGTCGGTGCCCGCGGCCGGCACGGTGGTGCTGGTGATGTTCTGCTTCATGATCTTCCAGGGGGCGTCCAACGTCATCGAGGTGTTCCTGGTGCGTGGGCCGCTGGGGGCCTCCGAGACGCAGTACGGACTGAGCGAGGCGTTCGCCGCCGTGGGCGGGGTGGCCGGCGCGTGGGTGACCGCCCGCATCCTGGCCCCGTCCCAGCGCGTGTGGACGCTGGTGACGGGCCTGGTGATCGGTGGTGTGGCCCTGCTCGGCATCGGCGTGGCCCCGCACTTCGGGTTCTACGTGGCCGGGCAGGTGGCGCTCGGCGTGATGCAGGCGCTCGTGGTGGCCAGTGCCGTCACCGTGGTGGTCACGAGCACACCCGACGAGCGCCGCGGCGCCGTCATGGCGGCCTTCAGCGGGTTGCTCAAGCTGGGCACCGTGTGCGCCCTGTCCATCGGCGCCGTGATCGGTGGACTGGTGGACCCACGCACGGCCTTCCTCGCCTTGGGCGCCGCCTCGCTGCTCTCACTGGTGGTCACCGGGTGGCGTCTGCCCGGCATCGCGCGGGGGCTGCGCCGGCAGGAGGAGGAGACTGCCCGCGCGGCCGGTCCGGCGCCCGCTGCGGCAGGATGACCGCGTGACCGACACGCGCCCGAGCTCCCCCGAGGACGAGACCGCGCCGGTCGAGCGCGAGGTGGGGGTGGGCCCCTGGGTGGGGCCGTGGCCGCAGGGCCCCGATGGTGAGCTGCCCGCCCACCTGGACCCCGAGCTGCTGCGTGAGGGGGACCGCCGCAACGTCGTGGACGCCTACCGGTACTGGCGGCACGAGGCGATCGTGGCCGACCTGGACACCCGCCGGACCGGGCTGCACGTGGCGGTGGAGAACTGGGGGCACGACTTCAACATCGGCTCGGTCATCCGCACGGCCAACGCGTTCAACGTGGCGGCCTTCCACGTCGTCGGCCGGCGGCGCTGGAACCGGCGGGGGGCGATGGTCACCGACCGCTACCAGCACGAGCTCCACCACCCCGATGCCGCGGCGCTCGCGGAATGGGCGGCGGCCGCTCCCCGGCGCGACGGGGGGACCGGGCTGCCGCTGATCGGCATCGACAACGTGCCCGGCTCCGTCGGCATCGAGGGGTTCGGGCTGCCGGCCGAGTGCGTCATGGTCTTCGGGCAGGAGGGGCCGGGGCTCACCCCCGAGGTGCAGGAGCGCTGCGAGGTGGTCCTCCACATCGAGCAGCTGGGGTCGACGCGCTCGATCAACGCCGGGGCGGCCGCGGCCGTCGCCATGCACGCCTGGGTGAGGCAGCACGTGCACGGCCTGTCGGGCTGAGGGCAGCCAGACATCTTGGGGAAAACGTTATAGAAGAGTCTTGCGTCGCATTCTCCTTGACTGTAGCTTGAATGACAGGGCGCAAGAGTTGCGCCCTGTCAGAAATGAATCACAATGTCCCTGATGGATCTTCAGATGATGGCGACCGAGGCCCCGATGTACGACTCGATCGTGGCGAGCGCTTCCAGCAGTTGGAGTGGATGCTGCGGGCAATCTTCGGATTCGATGAGTGGCGGGACGTTGGAGCCCGCCACTCATCGAATGTTAGGGAAGGTTTTGGGATGAGGGATGTTAGATGGCTAGATCGGTTTTCTGCGCTTGGCGACCCGGCCCATGGTTTGCTAGCCTAGAGCAATTGCCGACCGAGGGTTACCCGTATCTCCGCCAAGCGGGACCCGAGAAAATGCGCTGGCGGAGCGGCCCGTGGGTGGGTATTGGGAATACGGGCAGCCTGCCGCAGCAGGGGTGGAAGGTGCATATTTCTTCTGACCTGCATACATCCCAAGAGGTGGCAGATATTTGTGTTAACTATTTGCTGCAGCGCGACATCCCTTTTAAGGGGCTCTTCGGAGTTGAGCGTGGGTGCTTG
>NZ_KV824523.1:0-2591 GCF_001816045.1 Kytococcus sp. HMSC28H12 | reverse complement strand
GCCGTCGGCCAGCGCCGCGCGCAGCGCCGCGGCCAGCCCCACCACCAGTGCCACCGGCACCGTGCCCGACCGGATGCGCCGCTCCTGCCCACCGCCGTGGTTGACCGGCCGCAGCCCCACGCCCCGCCGCGCCACGAGCAGCCCCACACCCTGCGGACCACCCACCTTGTGCGCCGCCATCGAGAGCAGGTGCACGCCACTGGCCGCCACGTCCACCGGGGCGTGCCCCACCACCTGCACCGCGTCGACGTGCAGCACGCCCCCATGCGCCCGCACCACCTCGGCCAGGGCCGGCACGTCCTGCAGCACCCCGGTCTCGCTGTTGCCCCACACGATGCTGACGAGCGCCGGCCGGGTGCCCGCGTCCGGCCCCGCACCGCCCCCGCTCCCCCACGCGTCGAGCACGCCGGCCAGCGCCGCGGGCGGCACCAGGCCCCCGGCGTCCACCTCCGCCCAGCCGAGCTCGGCCCCCTCTGCCTGCACGAGACGACCCACGGCCTCGGTGACCGCCGCGTGTTCCGTGCGCGTGGTCACCACCCCGGCACCCCGGGGCAGCGCCCGGTAGCCCCCGATGACCGCGAGGTTGTCGGCCTCCGTGCCCCCGGCGGTGAACAGCAGCTCGGCCGGCTCGGCACCCAGCAGCTCGGCGACCTCCTCGCGGGCCTCCTCCACGAGGGCCCGCACGCGCCGCCCGAAGGCGTGCGTGGCCGAGGGGTTGCCCGGCAAGCCGGCCACGCGGGCCATCGCCTCGGTGACCTCCGGGCGCTGCGGCGAGCTCGCCGCGTGGTCCAGGTAAATGGCCTCGACGGGATGCTGCACGGTGGTCCTCCTCGACGGGGTGACGCGCCCCGCGGTGGGTCCGGGACGACGGCGGGCGGGCAGTCCGCGCTCGAGTTGCCCGCAGACCGCACAGTGCCATGCTGGGGACATGGCCACCTACGAGACCTCCCCTGCCCCCGGAGACCCCGCCGACGCCCAGGACCCGCACCCCACCTCCGCGGACACCTCGGGTTCCCTCACCGAGACCGGCGCGCCCGCCCCCTCGGACCGCCAGTCCCTCCGCGCCGGCCAGGACGGGCCGATCCTGCTGCACGACGCCCACTTCGTGAACCAGATGGCCCACTTCGACCGCGAGCGCGTGCCCGAGCGCGTGGTGCACGCCAAGGGCTCCGGCGCGTTCGGCACCTTCGAGGTGACCCGGGACGTGAGCCGCTGGACCAAGGCCGCCCTCTTCCAGCCCGGCACGCGGACCGACATGCTGGCCCGGTTCTCGACCGTGGCCGGTGAGATGGGCTCCCCGGACACCTGGCGCGACCCCCGTGGTTTCGCGCTGAAGTTCTACACCACCCAGGGCAACTACGACCTGGTGGGCAACAACACCCCGATCTTCTTCATCCGCGACGCGATGAAGTTCCCCCACTTCATCCGCTCGCAGAAGCGCATGGGTGGCAACGGCCTGCGCGACAACAACATGCAGTGGGACTTCTGGACGATGAACCCGGAGTCCGCCCACCAGGTCACCTACCTCATGGGCGACCGCGGCATCCCGCGCAGCTACCGCCACATGAACGGCTACGGCTCCCACACCTACATGTGGGTCAACGAGGCCGGCGAGAAGTTCTGGGTGAAGTACCACTTCCACTCCCAGCAGGGCGTGGAGGGCCTCACCGGCGAGGAGGCCACGCAGATCGCCGGCGAGGACGCCGACTTCCACCGCCGCGACCTGTTCGAGGCCATCGAGGCCGGCGACTTCCCGAAGTGGACCCTCTCGGTGCAGGTGATCCCCTTCGAGGAGGGCTTCTCGTACCGGACCAACATCTTCGACGTCACCAAGACGGTCTCCCACGAGGACTACCCGCTCCACGAGGTCGGCGTCATGACGCTGGACCGCAATCCGGAGAACTTCTTCGCGCAGATCGAGCAGGCGGCCTTCGAGCCGTCGGCCACCGTGCCCGGCATCGGCCTGTCCCCGGACACGATGCTGCTGGGGCGCGTCTTCTCCTACGCCGACACCCACCGCCACCGCATCGGCCCGAACTACCACCAGTTGCCCGTGAACCGGCACCGCGTGGAGGGACACACCTACTCCTACGACGGCCCGATGGCGTACGACCACTCCGGGGACGCGGCCATGTACGCCGCCAACTCGATGGGCACGCCCTACTCGGACGGCACGGGCGCGGCCGAGGACTCCTACCCCGTCTCCGGCGAGCTGGTGCGCCGTGCCCAGACCGTGCGCAGCGAGGAGGACGACAACTTCACCCAGCCCGGGATCCTGGTGCGCGAGGTGATGGACGACGCACAGCGCGACCGCTTCGTGGAGACCGTCGCCGGCCACCTGCTGGGCGGCGTGAAGGGCGACGTGCTGGAGCGCGCGTTCGACTACTGGAAGGCCGTGGACGCCGAGACCGGCGCCCGCATCGAGGCCGCGGTGAAGGCCGGGCAGGCCGAGCGCAACCCGGGCGGCCAGCCGCAGGACGCCAAGGCCGATGCCGCCGAGGGCACGACCGACGCCGACGGGGCCCGCCGGGGCTGACCCGGCACACCGCACCCTGCGACGAGGGCGCCCACCGGCTGGTCGGCCGGTGGGC
>NZ_KV824522.1:0-3031 GCF_001816045.1 Kytococcus sp. HMSC28H12 | reverse complement strand
GGCGAGGTCGGTGACCGCCTGGCCACCGACCTCGCCGCACTGCGCCGCCGTGCGGGCGCCTGACCTCAGCTGAGGCGCTCCAGGATCATCGCCATGCCCTGGCCGCCGCCCACGCACATCGACTCCATGGCGAACTGGGCGTCGCGCTCCTGCATCGCGTTGATGAGCGTGGTGGTGATGCGCGCGCCGGTCATGCCGAAGGGGTGGCCCAGCGCGATGGCGCCGCCGTGCACGTTGAGCTTGTCCAGGTCCATGCCCAGGTCGTCGGCGCTGGGGAGCACCTGCGCGGCGAAGGCCTCGTTGATCTCGTAGAGGTCCAGGTCGCCGATGGACATGCCGGCCCGGGCCATCGCCTGGCGGCACGCCTCCACCGGCCCCAGGCCCATCACCTCGGGGGAGAGCGCGGAGACACCCGTGGACACGATGCGGGCCAGCGGCGTCAGCCCCAGCTCCTTGGCCTTCGTGTCGCTCATGACCACCAGGGCGGCGGCGCCGTCGTTGAGCGGGCAGCAGTTGCCCGCGGTCACGGTGCCGTCCTCGCGGAAGACCGGCTGCAGGCCCTGCAGCTTCTCCAGCGTGGTGCCGAAGCGGGGGCCGTCGTCGGTGGCGTGGGTGGTGCCGTCGGGCAGGGTCACCGGGGTGATCTCACGGGCCAGGATGCCGGCCTCGATGGCGGCCTGCGCCCGGTTCTGGCTGGTGACGCCCCACTCGTCCTGGCGCTCGCGGCTCACGCCTCGGGAGGTGGCCACGTTCTCGGCGGTCTGCCCCATCGCGATGTAGACGTCCGGCAACAGCCCCTCGGCGCGCGGGTCGGTCCACGGGGTGTTCTCGGCGGCGATGCGCTCGGTGCGCTCGCGGGCCTCGGCGAAGCGCGGGTTCTGCCACGCCACCTTGGACATGCCTGCCCCGGTGAAGTCCGCGTAGCGGCTCACGCACTCCACGCCGCCGGAGACGAACACGTCGCCCTCGCCGGCCTTGATGGCGTGCATGGCCATGCGGGTGGTCTGCAGGCTGGAGGAGCAGAAGCGGTTGACCGTGGCGCCCGGCAGGTGGTCCATGCCGGCCAGCACGGACACCACGCGGGCCATGTTGGACCCGTGCTCGCCCCACGGCTCGGCGCAGCCCAGGTAGAAGTCGTCGATCTCGCGCGGGTCGAGCTCGGGCACCTGCGCCAGCGCGGCGGTCACCATCTGGGCGGCGAGGTCGTCGGGTCGCACCTCGGTGAGGCTGCCCTTGAAGGCGCGCCCGATGGGGGAGCGGGTGGCGGCGACGATGACGGCTTCGGGCATGGGGTGACTCCTGGTCCTCGATGCGGTGCGGACGCGTGCGTCCGGCGTCATCCTAGGCAGAGGGCGTGACCTGGGTCACGGGCGGGGCTCCTCCGCCGGCCGGGCGGGGGCCGCGGTGTCCGCGTCGTCACCGGGGTCGCGCCGCCGGCGCTGCACCAGGGCGCGCAGGCGCCCTCGGCCACCCTCGGCGGGCCTGACCTCGGTGCCCTCGTGCGCGGCGGCCCGCAGGGCGGCCTGCTCCAGGCTCAGCGGCACCCCGCGCTCCACCACCGCGCCGGCGGCACGGCGTTCGTCGCGCTCGCTCACCGGCAGGCCGAGGGCGTCGAGCAGCGAGGGCACGAGCACCTGGGCAGCCCGCTTGTACCCGCGGGCCGAGGGGTGGAAGCGGTCGGTGTGGAACATCGCGTCGGGGTCGTCGAGGAAGGCGCGCGTGGTGAGCGCGCCCAGGGACACGGTGCGCCCGCCGCACTCCACTACGGCGACGGTCTGCCGGGCGGCGTAGCGGCGGGAGCGGGCCTGCATGATCCACCGCAGCGGCTGGCCGAGGGAGGCGATCATCCCGAAGTCCGGGCAGGTGGCCACCACCACCTCGGCGCCGGCGGCCCGGAGCCGCAGCACGGTGCGCCGCAGCTCCACCAGGCAGGCCGACAAGTCGGCGTTCTTGGCGATGTCGTTGCCGCCGATGCTCAGCAGCACGAGGTCGGGTCGGGGGAACTTCCGCAGGGCGCGGTCCACCTGCTCGCCCAGCCCCACGGAGGTGACGCCGTTGACGGCCACGCTCTCCAGGTAGACGGGGCGGCCGGAGATGGCGGCGATGCGGCGCGCGCACCGGGCGCCGATGGTCTGCGCGGGGCGCTGGGCGCCCACCCCGTTGGCCACCGAGTCGCCCATCATCACGAACTCCCAGGGCGACTCCACCTCGTCGCGCTGGTGGCCGCCGGACGGCGTGTAGACGCCGTTCTCGTCCGGCGCGTTGCCGGGCGATCCGTCCGAGAGGCGGCTGGCCTGCCACAGCTCCACCCCCAGCGTGCCGACGGTGGCCAGCGCGGCGGTGGCCAGGCCCCACCCCACGGCCGGTGCCCGGCGCGCCAGGGCGGCGCGCGCCTCGTCCCACGTGCTCACGCTGCCTCCCGCAGGCGCTCCAGTCCGTCGTCGAGGGAGACCGCCGGACGCCAGCCGAGCGCCGTGTGGGTCTCCCGCTGGGAGAACCAGTGCGCGGTGGTGAGTTGTTCCACGAGGAAGTGCGTGAGCGGCGGCTCGGTGATGGGGTGCACGTGCTGGCTGGCGGCCACCGCGGCGTCCACGAGGTGACCGACGCCCCCGGCGGGGGTGGTGGGCACGTGCAGCCGGGGCAGCGGGGCGCCGTGGGCCCGCAGGATGCCGGCGATCAGCTCGCCCACCGGGCGCGGCTCGTCGTTGGTCACCACGAACGCCCGGCCGTGGGCGGAGTGCTCGCCGCGGGGGAGGGCCAGGGCGTCGAGCGCGGCCACGAGGGCGTCGCGGGCGTTGTCCACGTAGGTGGAGTCCACCAGGGCCGCCCCGTCGCCCACCCACGGCAGGCGCCCGGCGCGGGCGCGCTCCACGATGCGGCCCACCAGCTGGGTGTCGCCGGGGCCCCACACCAGGTGCGGGCGGACGGCCGTCACCGCCGTCGAGGGGGAGTCCGCGGCCAGCGTGAGCAGCTCCGCGGCGGCCTTGGTGCGCGCGTAGCTCCCGCGGGCACGGCGCGGGTCGGCGGGCTC
>NZ_KV824521.1:0-7311 GCF_001816045.1 Kytococcus sp. HMSC28H12 | reverse complement strand
CGAACGCCCCCGGGTCACGGGGGCGTTCGCGCGTCGCGGTGAGGGGACTCAGCGGCCGGTGTCCGACCAGCTGTCGTCGTCGTCCTCGTCCTCGGAGAAACCGGAGTACCCGTCACGCGAGGACTCGCGGTCCGACGAGGCGCGCAGCTCCCTCTCCAGCGCGCTCAGGTCGGTGTCGGGGGAGTAGTACTTCAACTCCCGAGCAACCTTGGTCTGCTTTGCCTTGGCTCGGCCGCGCCCCATGGCGTGACCCCCTAACCGGTCTGGCGGAGCGGCATCGCCGTGAGCACGTGAATCGCGTGGCGTCCTCGGCCTGGGAAGAGCTCTGGCGTCACGCGATCAGGTGCGAGGCGTAGCGGCCCCGGGGTTTGTATATGTCGTGTCGCAGAGTTTACAACAGACGGTCCCAGAGGGGGCCTGAGGGTCGGCCTCCGAGCGTCAGGGGCGCGGGGTGGGCACGGTGTTGGCGAGGATCTCGCTCAGCGGCCACGCGGCGATGAGCACCAGCGTCACGAGCATCCCCAGCAGCACGAACAGCAGGGCGTGCACGGCGGGGCTCAACCTGTGCTTCTTGATGCCCTCGTCGTCGGAGAGGTCCGTGGCCGTTGCGGGCGCGGCGGAGGAGGTGGCGGTGGCCACGACGTTGTCAGACATGCCGTGCAGTGTTCCACGGCGAGGCCGGGCCGGTACAGGTCCAGAAGGTCACAGGTCGAGAACGATTCGGCCCGTACCGGCCGGGGAGGTCAGCGGCGGCGTGCGAGGGCCAGGCCACCACCCACGAGCACCAGGGCCGCGACGCCCAGGCCCACCCAGAGCGCCGTGCCCGGGCCGTCCTGGTCACCCGCCTCGGGGGCGCCGTCGTCTTGCGTCGCCCCGGCCTCGGGCGAGGTGGTGGTGTCGCCAGAGGGTGCTGCCTCGGTGGGGGTCTCCCCGGACGAGGGGGCCTCGGAGGCCCCGCCGGTGGGAGCCGCAGAGCCCGACGGCGCGGCGGACGAACCGCCCTTGGCGCCCACGGTGAACTCGGTGGTCCCGGAGATCGGGTGCCCGTCGGAGGAGACCACGCGCCAGGTGGCCGTGTAGGTGCCCTCGCCGAGGTCGCCCGGCAGCTCCATGCTGGCGGTGGGGCCGTCGATCTGCGGCGCACCCTCGGCCACCACCTGGCCCTCCTGGTCCGTCACGGAGACCTTGGCCCCCACCTTCTGGATGTTGTCGCTGTAGGTCAGGTCGAGCGATTCCGGGGCGCTGCTGAGGGTCTCACCGGCGGCGGGCTCGGACCCCTCCAGCACGTCGTGCGCCGACGCGGGTGCGGCCGTGAGGCAGAGGGCGAGGGTGGCACCGGCCACCAGGCGGACGGGGGAGGTGTGGCTGAGACGCATGGCGCCATCGTAGAAGGTTCTACGACTCGGCGTAGTGGGTGGGTGGCGAGGCGTGCCGCTCGGCCGCGCCTACCCTGTGCGCATGTCCGTGACCTCCTACCGCACGCTCGCGGCCGACGCCCACGGGGAGATCGAGGAGAAGCACTCGGTCTTCCGGTGCCGCATCGCCCCCACGTCCGACGAGGCGGCCGCGCGTGCCGTCATCGAGGCCGAGCGACGGACCCACCACGACGCGCGGCACCACTGCAGCGCCTTCGTGCTGGGCCCCGACGGACGCATCGAGCGCTCCAACGACGACGGGGAGCCCGCCGGCACCGCCGGGACACCCATGCTCGACGTGCTGCGCGGCTCGGGCTACCGCGACGTCACCGCCGTGGTGACCCGCTGGTTCGGTGGCACCAAGCTGGGCGCGGGCGGCCTGGTGCGCGCCTACGGCGACGCGGTGCGTGCTGCGCTCGAGGAGGCGCGTCCCCGGGAGCGCCACCTGGTGCGCCTGCACTCCCTGGCCGTCGCGCACGCGGACGTCGGCCGCATCGAGAACGACCTGCGCGCCGCCGGGTTCGTGGTGACCGGCACCGACTACGCCGAGCGGGCCACCCTCCACGTCGCTGTGCCCCCGGCGCAGCAGGACGCCCTCACCACGCTGGTGGCCGCGACCACCGCCGGTGAGGGCGTCCTGGTGCCCGGCGAGGAGGAGTGGGTCGACCTCGCCTGAGCCGCCGGCTCAGAAGCCGTGCGAGCTGGGCTTGGGGTAGTACTTGAGGAACTTGCGCACGTGGTTGGCCATGGCCACCAGCGTGTACCCCTTGCGCCACAGGGAGTCCTTGCGGTTCCACAGCGGGTGGTGGATGCCGTTGCGGGCCGCCGCGTTCACCCGCTCGCGCAGCGCCGGGTCCAGCACGTAGCGCATGAGGAAGGGCTTGAACAGCACCGTGTAGAGGATCTCGTTCTCCACGCGGACCGGGGCGTGGGGGCGGTTCTCCACCACGTCGGTCACCACGAACTCCGCCACGTTCGCCCCCGCGGCGGTCACGTAGTAGTTGTTGCGGCCGATGCGGGAGTTCATCTCCAGGAAGTAGCCGGTGCCGTCCTTCGGGTCCACCTTGACGTCGAAGTTGGCGAAACCCTTGTAGTCCATGTGGTCCAGGAACTTCACCGCCGACTCCCACAGGTCCGGCAGGGCCGTGGTGAACATGGCCGCCGGGTTGCCCAGGGCGGTGGGGGAGTGCTCCTCCAGCAGCACGTGGGCGCTGCACAGCAGGGTGGTCTCGCCGAACTGGTCGCGGTAGGCGGTCACCGAGCGCATGTAGGTGTCGTCGCCGCCGATGAGCTGCTGCACCAGGAACTGGCCGGTGAAGCCGGCTGCACGCAGCACGCGCACCATGTCGTCGTAGTCCGCCTGGGTGTCCAGGAAGTAGACCTTCTTCTTGCCCGGGAACTTCAGCGTCTCGTACTGGCTGGTGGTGGCGGGCTTGGCCACCACGGGGAAGGGGCTCTCCACGGCGGGGGCGGTCCAGCCGTCGGCCGCGGCACCGGAGAAGTCCACCACCTGGGTGGCCGGGTGAGGGATGCCGAGCTCGTCGCAGGCGCGGGCGAACTCCACCTTGTCGCTGATGCGGTCCAGCAGGTCCACGCCCGGCATCGGGATGGTGTAGTACGGCGCCAGCTCGTCCACGCGCTCCATCACCATGCGCACGATCGTGTCCTGGTTGGTGAGCAGCACCAGCGGGTGGCGGCCGTGGTGCTCCTTGCCGATGCGCACCAGCTCGTCGATCGTGTCCTGGGACGTCTTGTCCTCGCCGATGAGGTGGTGGTTGATGATGTCCGAGCGCATCACCGGGCCGGTCTCCACGCGGGAGACGACCGTGGGCACCGTGCCGTAGCGGTCGTTGAAGGCGCGCGCCAGGGCGTAGACGCCGATGTCGCCGCCGACCATCACCAGGTCGAAGGCCGGGGTGGTGCCGGGGGCGGGCTGGGCGGAGGTCTCGGACACGTGCTCTCCTTGCGTCGGGTGCTCGATCGATCCTATGCGGGGCGTGGCCGGCGCACACGATGGCGCGCGAGGCCGTGCGTCGCGGGGCCTGAGCCTCCTGCCCGCACGACGGCGCCCCGCCCACCATCAGGTGGACGGGGCGCCGTCGTGCGGGGTGTCAGAGGTTGATCATGTGCCCCTCGATGCCGTGCATGGCCTCCTTGAGGGCCTCGCTCAGCGTCGGGTGGGCGAAGACCACGCGGGACATCTCCGCGGCGGTCAGGTCCCAGGTGGCGGCGGTGACCGCGGCCGGCAGCAACTCGGTGACGTGCGGGCCGATCATGTGCACGCCGATGATCTCGTCGTGCTCGGCGTCGGCCACCACCTTGACGAAACCGACGGCCTCGCCCAGCCCCATCGCCTTGCCGTTGGCGGTGAACGGGAACTTGGCCACCTTCACCTCGTGGCCGGCCTCCTTGGCCTGCGCCTCGGAGAGGCCCATGGAGCCGATCTGCGGGTGGCAGTAGGTGGCGCGCGGGATGTTCTGGAAGTCGATGGTCTGGGTCTCGGCACCGGCGATGGTCTCGGCGGCCACGATGCCCATGGCCTCGGCCACGTGGGCGAGCATCATCTTGCCGGTGACGTCACCGATGGCGTAGACGTGCTCCACGCTGGTGCGGCCGTACTTGTCCACCTTGATGGCGCCGCGCTCGGTGGTCTCCACGCCGGTGGCGTCCAGGCCGTAGCCCTCCAGGCGCGGGGCGAAGCCGATGGCCGACAGCATCTTGTCGGCCTCCAGCACCTCCTCCTTGCCGTTCTTGGAGACGGTGACCTTCACGCCGGAGCCGGTGTCCTCCACGCCCTCCACCTTGGTGCCGGTGAGGACCTTGACGCCCAGCTTCTTGTAGTGCTTGGCGAGCTCCTTGGAGATCTCCTCGTCCTCGGTGGGCACCATGCGGTCGGCGAACTCGACGATGGTGACGTCCACGCCGAAGTTGCTCATGACGTAGGCGAACTCCACACCGATGGCACCGGAACCGGCGATGACGATGGAGCCCGGCAGCTCGGAGTTGAGGATCTGCTCCTCGTAGGTGACCACGTTGTCGCTGAGCTCCACGCCCGGGAGCATGCGGGTGGTGGCACCGGCGGCGATGATGAGGTCGTCGCAGGTGATCTCCTGCGTGCCGCCGTCGTTGAGCTCGACGGTCAGGGAGTTGGGGCCGGTGAGGGTGCCCCAGCCGTCCACCTCCGTGACCTTGTTCTTCTTCATGAGGAAGTGGACGCCCTTGACGATGCCCTCGGACACCTTGCGGCTGCGCGCGTGGGTGGGGCCGTAGGACATCGTGGCGTCGCCCTCGATGCCGAAGGTCTTCTTCTCGTGGTTCAGGGTGTGGGCCAGCTCGGCGTTGCGGAGCAGGGCCTTGGAGGGGATGCAGCCGACGTTGAGGCAGACACCACCCCAGTACTTCTTCTCCACCACGGCGACCTTCTTGCCGAGCTGGGATGCGCGGATGGCGGCGACGTAGCCACCGGGGCCCGCGCCAAGGACAACGACGTCAAAGTGATCGGCCATGGGGCCAGTATTGCAAGCCCACGTGCGCGGGGTGCGCACGCAGGTGGTTGACTGGGCGCTCCCGCCCTGCCGGGCGCCGCACTCGACCCCACGGGAGCCGTCATGGAGCGTCACGCACTGTCCGTCACCGCCGAGAACCACCCCGGTGTGCTCACGCAGGTCTGCGGCCTGTTCGCCACCCGCGAGGCCAACATCCAGTACCTCGCCGCCGGTCCCACCGACCAGCGCGGCCTCTCGCACATGACCATCGTGGTGCGCGCGGCCGCCCAACTGGACGTGGAGGACCTCGTGGACCACGCCCACAAGGTGCCGCACGTCACCGCCGTGGACGTGCTCGAGGACGTGGACACCGTCGTCGACGAGCTGCAGGCCATGAACGAGCGCGCCCCCCGCACCGTGGGCAGCCTCACGCAGCGCGCCTTCTGAGGTGGGCCCCACCCCCGCCCCGACCGCAGCCCGCACCCTCCTGGTCGACCTGCTCGGGGAGGGGGCGGGCCCGTTCGCGCTGCTGCGCCGGGCCGACGACCCCGAGGTGGTGCTGCTGCTGCGCGGCGAGGTCACCGACCTGGAGCACCTGGCGGACCTGCCGGCACCCGGCGAGCACCCCGTGCTGGCCATGGTGCCCTACCGCCAGGTGGCCGAGCGGGGCTTCGCCGCCCACGACGACGGCGCCCCGCTGCGGGTGCTGCTGCCGCGCCACACCGACCGGCTGCCGGTGGCTGAGGTGGCCGCGGCCCTGACCGAGCTGGTGCCCGAGCCCGCGGCCGTCTCCGGCGAGCGCATGAGCGTCTCCGACGCGGACTACGCCGCCATGGTGCGCCGCGTCATCACCGACGAGATCGGCCACGGCGAGGGGGCCAACTTCGTGCTCCGCCGCGACGTGGTGGCCGACGTGGAGGGTCCGCCCTCCACCGCCGCGCTGGGCTGGTTCGCCCGCCTGCTGGAGGCCGAGGCCGGCGCGCACTGGACCTTCGTGGTGCACACACCCGGCCACACGCTGGTGGGGGCCTCCCCGGAGCGCCACGTCGGCGTCGCCGGCGGCCGCGCGGTGATGAACCCCATCTCCGGGACCTTCCGCCATGGCGAGCATGCCACCCCCGAGGCCCTCGTGGAGGCCTTCCGGGGCTTCCTGTCCGACACCAAGGAGACCGAGGAACTCTTCATGGTGGTGGACGAGGAGATGAAGATGATGGCGCGCGTCTGCGCCAGCGGCGGCCGGATGACCGGTCCGCACCTCAAGCAGATGGCGCACCTCACCCACACCGAGTACCTGCTCGACGGCGCCACGGACATGGACCCGCGCGAGGTGCTGCGCGAGACGATGTTCGCCCCCACCGTCACCGGCTCGCCGATGGAGAACGCCTGCCGTGTCATCCACCGCCACGAGCCCACCGGTCGCGGCTACTACTCGGGTGTGCTGGCGCTGCTGGACCGTGACGAGGAGGGACGCGAGCGGCTCGACGCCCCCATCGTCATCCGCACCGCGCAGCTGCCCCACGACGGCACCGTGAGCGTGTCGGCCGGCGCCACCCTGGTGCGCCACAGCGACCCCGAGGCCGAGGTGGCCGAGACCGCGGTGAAGGCCACCGGGATGCTCGCCGCGATGGGCCTGCGCCCCCAGCGCCCGGTCGCCGAGGCCCCGGACCTGGCCGCCCTGCCCGAGGTGTCCGACGCCCTGGCGGCCCGCAACGAGCGGCTCTCGCCCTTCTGGCTCGCGCCGCAGGCCCCCACCCACCTGGAGGGCGTGGCCGGCGCGAGCGTGCTCGTGGTGGACGCAGAGGACGCCTGGACGCAGATGCTGGCCCACCAGCTGCGCCACCTGGGCCTGCGGGCCGAGGTGCGCCGCTGGGACACCGTCACCCCCGAGGACGTCGCCGGCCCGGGCGCTCCGGACCTGCTGCTCAGCGGGCCCGGCCCCGGCGACCCGAGCGACCTCGCCTCATCCCGCATCGCCCGCCTGCACGAGCTGGTCCGGGCCCGGCTGGGTGCCGGTCTGCCGCTGGTGGCGGTCTGCCTGAGCCACCAGGTGCTCAGCCACGCCGCGGGCCTGCCCATCGTGCGGCTCGAGGAGCCCCAGCAGGGCGTGCAGCTCGAGGTCGACTGGTTCGGCCGGCCCGCCCGCATCGGGTTCTACAACACCTTCGTGGCCCGGCACGGCGGGGAGCCCGTGGAGGTCTCGGGGCGTCCGCTGGAGGTGACCGCCGACCCGACCACCGGTGCCGTGCGCGGTCTGCGGGGGCCGGGCGTGGCCTCCATCCAGGGCCACGCCGAGTCGGTGCTCTCGGCCGACGGCCTGCCCGTGCTCCAGGAGATGGTGCGGCACGCCCTGGGGGGGCTGAACGGCTCCGACACGGACGCGAGGAGGGGCACCCCACGGGGTGCCCCTCCTC
>NZ_KV824520.1:0-2658 GCF_001816045.1 Kytococcus sp. HMSC28H12 | reverse complement strand
TGCTGGCCGGGAGGCCGGACACCGTCGAGGTGGCCGACACCAAGTCCTCGGCCACCGACGTGGTGACCGCGGCCGACCGGGCCAGTGAGCAGTGGCTCCGCGAGCAGCTGGCCGCAGCGCGCCCGGACGACGCGGTGCTGGGGGAGGAGTACGGCGCCGAGGGGGCAGCGGGTGCGTCGGGCCTCACGTGGGTGGTGGACCCCGTCGACGGCACCGTGAACTACCTCTACGGCCTGCCGGCCTGGGGGGTCTCGGTGGCGTGCGTGGTGGGCGACCCGCGCACGCCGGGCGCCTGGCGCACCGTGGCCGGTGCCGTGGGCGCCCCGGTCTGGGGCGAGCTCTTCCACGCCGGCCTCGGGCAGGGGGCGGTGCTGCAGGGCCCCGACGGGCGCGAGCGGTCCTTGGCGGTCACCTCTCTGGAGGACCCGGGCCGCGCCCTGGTGGGCACCGGGTTCGGGTACGACGCCGGGCGCCGCCGCGAGCAGGGTCGGGTGGCCGCCGCGCTGCTGCCGCAGGTGCGCGACCTGCGCCGCATGGGCTCGGCCGCCCTCGACCTGTGCTGCGTGGCCGCCGGCCGCCTGGACGCCTACTACGAGAAGGGCACGCAGGTGTGGGACCACGCCGCCGGGGTGCTCGTGGTGAGCGAGGCCGGGGGCGTCGTCGGCGGCCTGGGAGGTGCCCCGCTGGGGGACCCCGTGGTGGTGGCCGGCGGGCCGTCGGTGGGCAGCTGGCTGCACGACGAGCTGGTGCGGCTGGAGGCGTGATCCGGCGCGGGAATCACCGCGCCGGCAACGGTGTTGCAAAATCCCCGCGGATGGTGCACTCTCCGCGCGTGCTGCGCCGGCCCGGCGCGGTGTCCCTTACTTCCAGGAGATGGCTGTGGCGACCGATTACGACGCTCCGCGCAAGAACGACGACGACATCGAGGCCGACTCGATCGAGGAGTTGAAGAACCGCCGCGGCGACACCACCTCCGGCAACGTCGACGTCGACGAGACCGAGCAGGCCGAGGGCTTCGAGCTGCCCGGCGCCGACCTCTCCTCCGAGGAGCTGTCGGTGCGCGTGCTGCCCACGCAGACCGACGAATTCACCTGCTCCTCCTGCTTCCTGGTGCACCACCGCAGCCAGCTGGCCGCCGAGAAGAACGGCCAGCTCGTCTGCTCGGAGTGCGCCTGAGAGCACGATGACCCCCTCGCTGCGCGTCGCCCGCCTCACGCCGTCGGCCACGCTGCCCACCCGGGCGCACGCCGACGACGCGGGTGCGGACCTGTACGCCAGCGAGGAGGTCACCCTGGCCCCCGGCGAGCGGGCCCTCGTGGGCACCGGCATCGCGGTGGCCCTGGAACCGGGCACGGTGGGCCTGGTCCACCCCCGTTCCGGGCTGGCCGCACGCCACGGCATCACCGTGGTGAACGCGCCGGGCACCATCGACGCCGGCTACCGCGGGGAGGTCCGCGTGTGCCTGCTGAACACCGACCGGACCGCACCCTTTACGGTGGGTGTCGGGGACCGCATCGCCCAGCTGCTCGTGCAGCGGGTGGAGCTCCCCGCCATCGAGGAGGTCGAGGACGTGGCGCTGTTGGGCACCACCGAGCGCGGCACCGGCGGACACGGGTCCACCGGACGCTGAGCACCTGGCACCACCCGCCGCACCGACGAGGAGACACCTAAGGCATGGCACTGTTCAAGCGGTCCCGCACCCAGCCCGACCACCAGGCCCCGGCCGGGTCCGTGCGTGGCTCCGACCTGACCGACGACGAGCTGCGGGAGCTCGGCCTCTCCGCCGACGAGGTGGACCGGATGGGCGGCCTGGAGGGCATCGTGGCCGCGGTCGAGCCCGCGTCCGAGACCGCCGCGGCCGAGGAGCTCCCCGACGAGGCCGCCGAGATGGAGCCCGAGCAGCGCGACATGCTGCGCGCCGAGTCCGAGGAGGCCGCCGCGCTGGGCCTGCCGCGCCCCGAGGGCCTGCGCGCCACCGGCCCGTACGACTCCACCGAGGTGCCCTCGCCCCGCAACCGCGTGGACATGGGCTCGATCTGGGTGCCCGGCGTGGGCGGCATGCAGATGCGCCTGGAGTCCGACCGCGCCACCGGCGCCGTCACGGCGGTGAACGTCCTCGTGGGCGACTCCAACCTGCAGCTCCAGGCCTACGCCGCCCCGCTGAGCGGCGGGCTGTGGGAGGACATCCGCTCCGGCCTCGAGGAGGGCCTGGAGCGCTCCGGCAGCCACGGCGCCGTGGTGGACGGCCCGCTGGGCCCGGAGATCCACGCGCGCATGCCGCGCACCGGCCAGCTCGGTGACGGCCAGGGGGAGGCCAGGACCGCGCCGGTGCGCTTCGTGGGCGTGGACGGCCCCGGCTGGTTCCTGCGCGGCGTCATCTCCGGCCCGGCCGCGGTGGACCGCGAGAAGGCCGGCCTCATGTACGCCCTGCTCAAGGCCACCGTGGTGCACCGCGACGAGGTCCCGCGCGAGCCGCGCTCGCTGCTGCCCCTGCACCTGCCCTCGGACAACCCGGAGAACGGCTCGATGGCGGCGCGCAGCCAGCCCCGCCCGGGCACCGGTCCGGCCTGATGGTCACCCCCGCCGGCGCGGCCGGCGACGGCAGCGCACCCTCCGCGCCGCGCTCCGAGGCGGCCGCCGCCGAGACGGTCGAGCACG
>NZ_KV824519.1:6411-13809 GCF_001816045.1 Kytococcus sp. HMSC28H12 | reverse complement strand
ACCCACGCTCAACTCCGAAGAGCCGGTTTCTTAGAGGTTCGCAAGGGCCGTGTCGGCGGGTGCCGTCACGGGGTGGTGCTGGTGGTAGGTGTTTTCCTTCTCAGCGGGTGGGACCATGCCGAGTTCGCCGTGGAGGCGCTGGTGGTTGAACCAGTCGATGCACTCCGCGGTGGCGATCTCCAGGTCGTCGATGCCTCGCCACGGGCCGTGGTTGCCGACGAACTCGGCCTTGAACAGCGAGTTGAACGCCTCGGCCAGGGCATTGTCCTAGGAGTCACCTGTGGACCCGACCGACGCGACCACACCGGCCCCGGCCAGTCGTTGGGTGTAGCCGATGGCGACGTACTGGACGCCCTTGTCGCTGTGATGCTTCAACCCCGTGACGTCCTGGCCCTGACGGCACCGGTTCCACCGGCCCCATCTCCAGGGCGTCCAGCGCCAGGTCGGTACGCAGCGACTTCGAGACCTGCCAGCCCACGACCATCCTGGAGAAGACGTCGATCACGAACACGGCGTACACCCACCCCGCGAAAGCGCAATAAGTGATGTCTGCCACCCAGAGCTGGTTCGGGGCCGTGGCGGTGGGGGCACCTGCCGCTTGCGGGGGGAAAGTCGCGGTCGACCAGGCCCGGCCGATGCTCCGGCCCCTTGCCCGGCACCGTCGCCCGGGGGCCCATGGCCCGGCTGACACCACGCAGCCCATCGGCCCTCATGAGGCGTTCCACGGTGCACCAGGCCGCGTCGATGCCTTCCCGGCGCAACCGGGCGTGGACCTTCCGGACCCCGTACACCCCATAGTGCTGCGCGTGGACCCGCCGGACCTCCACCAGCAGTCGCGCGTCGCGCACCTCCCGCTTCGAGGGCTGCCCCGTGGCCGCGGCACAGTACGTGCTCGGAGCGATCTCCGTGCCCGCCGTGGTGAGCGTGCGACAGATCGGCTCGACTCCGAACTCGCGCTTGTAGCGATCGATGAAGTCCACGACCACCGGTGTGGGCGGCCTGGCTCCGCCGCGAAGAAAGCCGAGGCCGACCTCAGGATCGCGTTGGCCCACCGCAACCCACGGTTCTCCTTCTCCACCTCAGCCACCCTGACGGCCTCCAGCGAGGTCACCCCCGGCACCGTGCCGGCATCAACCTCTACCTGGCGGACCCAGCTACGCAGAGACTCAGGGTGGACCCCGAGCTGATCACCGATGCGCTCGAACGCCCCTCGCCACGTCACCGGGCCCTTGCGGGCCCCGCACCCTCATCCGCATCGCCCGCTCCCACAACTCACCGGGGTACATCCGTGATGCCGGCACGCTCTGCATCCCTCCGTGGGACCAGAGCCTCCATCAAACCCGGGGCGATTCAGTCCTCTCAGCCATCTCCTGCCCAACCCGGCGCGCCTCATCCACTCGACCACTTGCCCAAGCAGGCGGATCCGGCCCCGGGCTTCGCGCAACCCGGTCGGCTCCTCCCGGCTCCTGCCGGGAGCGGGCCACGCGCACGACGTCCTCGCGGAACTCCTGGGGACAGGAAGTGGGCACGGTGCACACCCCTCCAGGCCACCCCCACGGGCAAGCCAGACCAGGTGTCACCCATCGGTGCAGCAGGCCCAACCGGTGATGAGAATCTACGGCAGCCCTGCTGACACTTTGTGTCTCACCTCACACTGCATCCACGGGAATGAACCGCGCCCTCCGCGCGGTTGAGCACATCAGACGCAACTTTGGTGAGCGCCACTTTGACCACCCGGTCGAGCGCTCCGCAGAGTTGCCCGCAGCAATCACCCGCGACAAGCAGGAGGTTCCCTCATGGGACGCGCAATCGGCATCGACCTCGGTACCACCAACTCCGCCATGGCCATCCTCGACGGTGGCGAGCCGGAGATCATCGCGAACGCCGAGGGCGGCCGCACCACCCCGTCGGTCGTCTCGTTCTCCAAGAACGGCGAGGTCCTGGTCGGTGAGGTGGCCAAGCGCCAGGCCGTCACCAACGTCGACCGCACCATCCGCTCGGTGAAGCGCCACATGGGCACCGACTGGACCACCGAGATCGACGACAAGAAGTACACCGCGCAGGAGATCAGCGCCCGCACGCTCATGAAGCTCAAGCGCGACGCCGAGGCCTACCTGGGCGAGGAGGTGACCGACGCGGTCATCACCGTGCCGGCCTACTTCGACGACGCCGAGCGCCAGTCCACCAAGGAGGCCGGTGAGATCGCCGGTCTGAACGTGCAGCGCATCATCAACGAGCCCACCGCCGCTGCGCTGGCCTATGGCCTGGACAAGGGCAAGGAGGACGAGCTCATCCTCGTCTTCGACCTCGGTGGCGGCACCTTCGACGTCTCCCTGCTCGAGGTGAGCAAGGACCCCGAGGACGGCTTCTCCACCATCCAGGTGCGCGCCACCTCCGGTGACAACAAGCTCGGTGGTGACGACTGGGACGACGCGATCGTCCAGCACCTGCTCACCAGCGTGAAGAACAACACCGGCGTGGACCTGGCAGGCGACAAGATCGCCATGCAGCGTCTGCGCGACGCTGCCGAGCAGGCCAAGAAGGAGCTGTCGAGCTCCACCTCCACCTCCATCAACCTGCAGTACCTCTCGATGGGGGAGAACGGCCCGATCCACCTGGACGAGTCGCTGAGCCGCACCCAGTTCGAGCAGATGACCGACAAGCTGCTCGAGCGCACCAAGCAGCCCTTCGAGGCCGTCATGAAGGACGCCGGCGTGAAGGTCGACGAGATCGACCACGTCGTGCTCGTCGGTGGTTCCACCCGCATGCCCGCCGTCGCCGAGCTGGTCAAGAAGCTCACCGGCAAGGAGCCCAACAAGGGTGTGAACCCGGACGAGGTCGTGGCCGCCGGTGCCGCCGTGCAGGCCGGTGTGCTGAAGGGTGACCGCAAGGACGTCCTGCTCATCGACGTCACCCCGCTGTCCCTCGGCATCGAGACCAAGGGCGGCCTGATGACCAAGCTCATCGAGCGCAACACGGCCATCCCGACCAAGCGCTCCGAGGTGTTCACCACCGCCGAGGACAACCAGCCGGCCGTCGGCATCCAGGTGTTCCAGGGTGAGCGCGAGCTGGCCCGCGACAACAAGCCGCTGGGCAACTTCGAGCTCACCGGCATCGCCCCGGCGCCCCGTGGCGTGCCGCAGATCGAGGTCACCTTCGACATCGACGCCAACGGCATCGTCCACGTGTCCGCCAAGGACCGCGGCACCGGCCAGGAGCAGTCGATGACCATCTCCGGTGGCTCTGCCCTGGACAAGGACGACATCGAGCGCATGGTGAAGGACGCCGAGGAGCACGCCGCCGAGGACGCCAAGCGTCGCGAGGCCGCCGAGGCCCGCAACCAGGCCGAGCAGGTGTCCTACTCCACCGAGAAGTTCATCGCCGACAACGGCGACAAGCTGCCCGAGGCGGAGAAGTCCGAGACCGAGTCCGCCCTGGCCGAGCTCAAGGAGCTGCTGGCCAAGGAGGACGCCGACGTCGAGGAGCTGAAGGCCGCCACCTCCAAGGTGTCCGAGGCCAGCCAGAAGATGGGTGCGGCCATGTACGCCCAGTCCGAGGGTGAGGGCGCCGGTGCCCAGGCCGGTGGCGAGCAGGCCGCCGGTGACGCCGGGTCCGCCGACGAGGACGTCGTGGACGCCGAGGTCGTCGAGGACGACGACAACTCGTCCAAGTGATCCACCGCGGGTGGGGCGGCCGGTCCGCCCCACCCGCCTCACCGCGGTGAGCCGTGGTTGATGCCGTGAGCCCTCGGGGCGGGATCCCCGCCCCGAGGGCGCTGACCCAGGAGGTGGCCGATGGCCGACCAGGACAAGAACCCCCAGAACCCCGACGCCCCCGAGCACGACGGCGTCTCCCAACCCGGATCGGTGGAGGACGCCCCGACCCCGCAGGACGCCGCGGACGCCGAGCAGGCCGTCACCGAGGCGACCGCCGAGCCGCAGGGGGCGGCCACCGGTGAGCAGGACGCCGCGGACCAGCTGGCCGAGGAGGCCGACGCGCCGCACCCGGACACGCTGCTGGCCGCCGAGCGCCTGGAGGACCTGCGCCGTGCACAGGCCGACCACGTGAACTACC
The DNA here is from genome assembly GCF_001816045.1 of Kytococcus sp. HMSC28H12. Taxonomy (NCBI): domain Bacteria; kingdom Bacillati; phylum Actinomycetota; class Actinomycetes; order Micrococcales; family Kytococcaceae; genus Kytococcus; species Kytococcus sp. HMSC28H12. The sequence continues at coordinate 9,735 of NZ_KV824519.1, read as the reverse complement.
GCAACCGCATGGAGCGGGAGCGCGCCAAGGACAAGGACGCGACCATCGGCAGCGTCGTCGAGGCGCTCATCCCGGTGCTCGACGACGTGCACATGGCGCGTGAGCACGGGGAGCTCGAGGACGGCCCGATGGCCGCCATCGCCACCAAGCTCGAGACCACGCTGGAGCGCTTCGGCGTGCGCAAGCTGGGCGAGGCCGGCGAGGAGTTCGACCCGAACGTGCACGAGGCCCTCATGCACACCGAGGCCGAGCTCCCGGAGGGCACCACCGCCACCACCGTGGTGCAGGTGATGCAGCCCGGCTTCGCCGTGGGGGAGCGCGTCGTGCGCGCCGCCCGCGTCGCCGTGGCCGACCCGGCCTGATCCCCACCGGGGTCAGGCCCCAGAACCGATCTCGCGAGGAGGCGTGATGGCGAGCCAGGACTGGTTCGAGAAGGATTTCTACAAGACCCTGGGCGTCTCGCCCGATGCCGACGACGCCGAGATCAAGAAGGCCTACCGCAAGCTCGCACGGGCCAACCACCCCGACCAGCACCCCGGTGACGAGGCGGCCGAGCAGCGGTTCAAGGACATCGGCGAGGCCTACCAGGTGCTCTCCGACGCCGAGAGCCGCAACGAGTACGACGCCGTCCGGCAGATGGCCGCCGGCGGTGCCCGCTTCACCGCGGGCGCCGGAGGCCCCGGTGGTGGAGCCGGCGGGTTCGAGGACCTGTTCTCCGCCTTCGGTGGTGGTGGCCCCGCCGGCGGCCAGCGGGTGCGTTACAGCACCGGCGGCCCCGGCGGCCAGCAGATGGGCGGTGAGGACCTCGAGGACATCCTGCGCATGTTCGGCGCCGCCGGTGGTGGCGGTGGCTTCGGTGGTGCGGGCGGCGGCTTCGGCGGCCAGCCCGGTTTCGGTCCGGGCGGTGCCGGCCCCCGGCAGGCACCCCCGCAGCGGGGCGAGAACCTGGACGCCCAGGTGACGGTCGGGTTCCACCAGGCGATGGCCGGTGACAAGGCCACCGTGCGCCAGGCCGACGGGCAGACGACCACCATCAAGGTGCCCGCGGGCGTGAAGGACGGACAGAGGATCCGTCTCAAGGGCCGGGGTCACCCCAGCCCCACCGGTGGGCCGGCCGGTGACCTGATGATCACCGTTCACGTCCGGCCGCACGAGGTGTACCGCCGCGAGGGGGACGACCTCGTGCTCGACCTACCGGTCACCTTCGCCGAGGCCGCTCTCGGTGCCGTGGTGAGCGTCCCCACCTGGGACGGTCAGAGCGTGAAGGTGAAGGTCGCCCCCGGCACGCCGTCGGGCCGCCGCCTGCGCCTCCGCGGACGGGGCGCGCCCACCAAGAACGGTGCCGGCGATCTGCTGGCCGAGGTGCACGTCACCGTCCCGACGGACCTCACCGACGCTCAGCGTGAGGCCGTCGAGACCCTGCGCGCGGCCGACGAGTCCGATCCGCGGGCCGACCTCGCGACCCGCGCGGCGTCATGACCCGTCGACCGGGCGCGGCTGCAGGGGGCGGGCGTGACCGTTCCCCCGACACGCGCCCGGTCTACGTCATCTCCGTGGCGGCCGAGCTGACGGGCATGCACGCCCAGACGCTGCGCCAGTACGACCGCATGGGCTTGGTCTCGCCCAGCCGTGCGCGGGGCGGCGGGCGGCGCTACTCGGAGGCCGACGTGGAGCAACTGCGGGAGGTGCAGCGTCTCTCCGCCGAGGAGGGCATCTCCCTGGCGGGCATCCGCCGCATCATGGAGCTCACGCGCCTCACCGAGGAGATGGCCGAGCGCATGGCCGAGATGGAGGCCGAGCTGCACCGGGCCCGCGCCGTCCTCGATGCGGGACAGCGCGTCTTCGCCGCCGGCCGCCGGGGCGAGGCCGAGGCGGTGCGTCAGGGCCAGCGGCCGGCCCGCCCCGCCACCGGCCGCGAGCTCACCCTCTGGCGCCCCCTGCGCTGAGCCGTCAGGTGCGGGATCGCCCGTGCTGGGCCCAGGCGGCGAGCGCCAGGTTGACCACGACGGGCGCCACCCACAGGTCCGCTGCGTAGTCGTCGAGCGGTCCACTTCCCTCGTGCGACGTCACATCCACCTCCATCGCTCGTGACGGACCGAGGGTCTCGCGCTCAGGTGGCGCTGGGACCGGGGACCTCGGGGATGCTGACCATGCGGTCCTTCTCGACCGACAGCACGTCGGGGTCGGACCGCAGCTCCTCCGCTTGGGCGGCCGTGGCCCGGACGGCGAGGCCACCAACGGTGCTGTAGCGCGAACTCACCTCGAGGCCGCGCTCCTCGAACTGGGCGGCCTTCCGGTCCACCTGGCGGCGTACCGCCTCCTTGCGGGCGGCCGGGTCGGAGACGCCCTCGGGCGGGGCGAACATCACGAGGTAGGTGGTCACGGAGTCCTCCGGGCCGTCGTCGGACGGGCTGGTCCCGTCGGACGGGCTGGTGGGTGCGGGGCTGGTGGGCGTCGGGCTCGAGGGCGAGGTGGGGCTCGGCGAGGGGCTGCCCCCGTCCGAGGGGCCCGGTGCCGGCTCCGTCGAGCTCGGCGTCGAACTCGACGGGTCGTCGGCCCCCTGCCCGTCGCACCCGGCCAGGGGGAGCAGGCCCATCAGGGCGACGACGGCGATCGCTGCGCGCGGGTGCTGGTTCATGTACCCAGTGTGCCCCTCGCCGGCGCACAGGGGAAGGCCCCGACCGGATGGTTCCGGTCGAGGCCTTCGTCGTGGTCCGGTGGCGGCGCGATGGGGGTGGGCCACCACCGGGGTACATCACAGGCCCAGCAGGTCCTTGAGCGCGTCCTCCACGTCCTGCGAGACGGCGGCCGTGCTGCCCAGCACCACGGTCTGGGTCGGGTGGGCGGCCACGTGGTCACCCACCACCTTCAGCAGGCGGTCCGGGCGGGTCAGCAGCAGCGGGCCGCCCTCCTTGGCCGCCAGGGCGCCACCGGTCAGGGCGTCCGGGTAGTCCGCACCGGTGGCCACGGCGGTGAAGTCGTAGCCGGCGGGGAACTGCTTGGCCACCTCGACGGCCGTGGCGTAGCGGTTGGGGCCGGCCAGACGCTCGGTGGCACCCAGCTCGTCGGCCACCTTCTGCGAGACCACGTCGTCGCCGCCCAGCACCACGACCTTCTTCGGCGCGAGCGAGCGCACCGCGTTGCGGGTCACGGGCAGCACCTTGTCGCCACGGGTCAGCAGCACCGGCACGTCCTTCGAGCCGGCCAGGGCCGAGCCGGCCAGCGCGTCGGCGAAGGCCTTGTCGTCACCGGAGGCCACGTACAGCGTGTCCACGCCGGTGCCGAAGTCCTTGGCCACGTTGGCGCTGGTCTCGTAGCGGTTGG
>NZ_KV824519.1:0-6391 GCF_001816045.1 Kytococcus sp. HMSC28H12 | reverse complement strand
GTTGGCGCTGGTCTCGTAGCGGTTGGCGCCGGAGATGCGCTCCACCGACAGACCGCTGGCCTCCAGCTCGTCGGCCACCTTCGCCGAGACGGCGGTCTCGCCACCCACCAGGATGACGCGCTTGGCGCCCAGAGCCTTGAGCGCCTCGGTGGTCTGGGCCGGGATGCGGTCCTGACGGGTCAGCAGCACCGGCACCTCCTTGCCGTCCTCGTCGGGCATCGACTGCGTGCGCACCATGCCGGAGCCGGCTGCGGCCGTGCTCGACATCGCGTCGGCGAAGCCCTGGCCGGAGGCCATGTAGACCGTCTCGGAGGTACCGAACTCCTTGGCCACCTCGGCGGCCGTGGCGTAGCGGTCACGTCCCTCGAGGCGGCGCAGGCTCGGCTCGGGGGTCTCCTCCTGGCCGGGCTCGAGCAGCACGTAGGTCTCGCCCAGCATCGGGTAGCTGCGGCCCACGTCGGTGGTGGTCACCTTGCCGAACCAGGCCTTGGAGGTGTCGTCCACGGAGATCTTGCCCGGGATCTTCTGCTCCACGCCGGCCTTCAGGCTGAAGGGGTTGGCGAAGGTCAGGTTGCCCGCGTCGCCCTTCTCCGGCAGCACGAAGCTGCGCAGGGTCACGCCGGTCTTCGTCGCGCCCTTCAGGTCGTAGGCCTGCACGTGCACCGTGTAGTCGTCCTGCAGCAGCAGGGTCGGGATGAGGATGCGCTCGGCCGCGCCGGCGGTGGCCGCCTGGCCCACCTTGAGGCTGGTGCCCTTGTAGGTGACGAAGAGGTCGAGGTCCACCGACGGGTCGTCGGGGATGATCTCGGTCCACAGCGAGCCGTAGCGCGGTCCGGCGAAGTCCCAGCGCAGGTTGTTGGGGTCGTCCACCACCAGCTCGTTGCGGTTGGAGGGCATGCCCACCTCGCCGCGCACCTCCACGGCGGGCACGAGGCCACGCGTGGACAGGTTGACGTCGCGGTCGCGGCCGGCCGTCATCGGGATGGTGAGTTCCTCGTCGGTGCTCTTGCCCTTCACCAGGCTGGGCGCCTTGAGCTCACCGGCACGCACGGCGATGGGGGAGCGCACGTCGTTCTGGCCGGCGGCCGACCAGGTGAGCGAGCCCTTGGCCCATGCGTCCTTGGCCAGGGTGAGGTTCTTGAAGGTGATCTTCACCTCCGCCGACTCGCCCGGCTTCAGCGAGACGGTGGACGGGCTCACGGTGGTCTGCACGCCGTCCACACCGGACACCTTGGCGGTCCACGTGGTGGCCTTGCCGGTGGTGTTGGTGACGGTGCGCGTGACGGTCTTCTGGCCCAGCAGCTGGCCCACGGCGATCGAGGCCTGGTTGAGGTCCGAGGCGTCGATGGGGTTGTCCGAGACGGGCTTGCCGCCGCGGGTCACGCCCTGGCCGGCCAGGAAGTCCCACCAGTCCTGCTCGCCGGCGTCGTAGACGAGGCCGGGGGAGAGCATCTTCCGCGGCTCCACGAACCCGGCGCCGGTGGCGAACGGGTCGTTGCTGGCGGCGCTCGCGTGGTCGCGGGCGGTGGTCATGATGGCCGACTTGACCGCCATCGGGGACCACTCGGGGTTGGCCTGCTTGACCAGCGCGGCGAGGCCCGCGATGTGCGGGGAGCTCATGGACGTGCCGGAGCTGTAGTTCCACACGTCGGCGCCGCGCTCGGGGGTGGCGTAGGCCGCGAGCACGCCCACGCCGGGGGCGGACACGTCGGGCTTGAGGATGTCGCCCTCGCCGCCCAGTGACGGGCCGCGCGAGGAGAACCCGGCGATCTCGGGCACCTGGGTGGTGGAGCCCTCGTTGGTCTCGAGCATCTCCGCGGTGGCGCCCTCCTGCTGGGCGTAGGCCCGGATGGCGTCGCGGTGGGTGTGCGAGAGGTGCACGGTGGGGATGACGTGTGCGTCGGTGTCCAGCGAGCTGTCGCTGGTGTTCACCAGCACCATGCCCACGCCACCGGCCTTGGCCACCACGTCCGACTTCTCGGTGCGGGCGTTCTCGCCGCGGTCGCAGACCACGATCTTGCCGGCCACCTTGGCCGGGTCCAGGGTGCCGGGGAAGCACAGCGCGGCCTTGGCCGGGTCGGCCCCGGCGGCGGCCACGTCCTCGGCGAGCACCAGCGGGGAGCTCGGCAGGGCCTTGGTGATGGAGGCACCGATGTAGCGCTTGCCGTCACCGGTCACCACGGTGTTCTCGGACACGCGGTGCGTGGAGGCGGCCACCGTGGTGAGCCACGGGGAGGGGTGGTTGGTGGTGGACGCCTTGGGGCCGGAGTTGCCCGAGGAGGCCGCCACGAAGATGCCGTGGGCGGCGGCGTTCATGAAGGCGATCTCGACCGGGTCCACGTAGTTGCTCGAGGTCCCGGAGATGGAGTAGTTGATGACGTCCACGCCGTCGGCCACCGCGTCGTCGATGGCCTTGACGGAGTCCATGGTGTTGCAGCCGCCGTCGCCGTCCTTCTCGTCCCAGCAGACCTTGTAGGCCGCCACGTGCGCCTTGGGCGCCATGCCGGAGATGACGCCGTGCTCCTGGCCGTTGACCATGGCCTTCACGCCCGAGTTGCCGGCGGCGGTGCTGGCGGTGTGCGAGCCGTGGCCGCCCACGTCCAGCGGGGAGAGGGACTCGTGGTCGGCGATGCGGGAGCGGCCGAAGCCGTCCACGTAGAAGCGGGCACCGATGAGCTTGTTGTTGCAGGCGTCGGCGGGGAAGTCCTGGGCGGCCTCGGTCTTGCAGGCGCCCTTCCAGTCGGCCGGCGGGGCCTGGATGCCCTCGGGGGAGAAGCTCGGGTTGTGGTACGAGATGCCGGAGTCGATGACGCCGACGACGACGCCCTCGCCCTGCAGGCCGCCCTGCTGCGCCCACACGCCGTTCGGGCCGGTGAGGCCCAGGAACTCGGGGGACTCGCTGGTGGTGGGCTGCAGGGTCTCTGCGGGGGTCACGCCGAGCACGTCGGCGGAACGGGCCAGCTGGGCGGCTTGCTCGCCGGTGAGGTGCACACCCACGCCGGACAGGGCCGTGGTGTAGCGGACCACGGGCTTGGGGGAACCGACGGAGGCCAGAGCGGCGTCCTGGCGCTGCACCAGATGGCTCTCGTAGCGCTTCACCGCGGCGCTCGCGCGGTTCAGGGACGCACCCTTGGCCGGGCTGGTGGCCGCCAGGCCCGCCAGGTGGCCGTCGTAGGCGATGGTGGGCTGGTCGCGGAAGGTCACGACGTACGCGCCGTCGGTGAACTCCTGCTGGGCGGCCGCGTCGCGGGCCGCGCCCTCGGTGACGGCCAGCACCTCGGCCTCCGAGGGGGTGCGGTCGGCCGGGGCTGCCACCGTTGCGGGGACGACCAGACCGGCCAGCGCGATCGCCATCGCCGGGGCGGTGAGGGCTCGCGACAGGGTGCGGTGAGTTGCCACAGGATCTCCTTGTATGGATGGGATGGGATGGGTGTGAGCAACCTCTCAGAATCCCCCCACGGGCGGAACCCCTCGCGAGGAGCCCCAGGGGCTTCGGTATCAAACCGTGACCTGTCTCATGCCAGAGGATGATGCGTCTCCTCCACCCAGGGGTGGGCGATGGGCGTCGGAGACGCCAGAGGGGCCCCGACCGCAGTGCGGTCAGGGCCCCTCGTCGGGATCGCGGGGTCAACGCCGGGCGTTCACCCCCGATCGGTTCACTTGATGCCCAGGGCGGCCTTCAGGCTGGCCTCCACGGTGGTGGAGACGGCGGCCGGGCCACCCACGATCACGTTGTGGTCGGCGGGGTCGGCCTTGACGTAGGCACCGACGGAGCCCGGCAGGGCCTGCTGGCGGGTCAGCAGCAGCGGGCTGTCCTGGTTGGCAGCCATGGTGCCGCCGGACAGGGCGTCGGCGTAGTCGTGGCCGGTGGCGAAGAAGTTGTACTTCTCGCCCTCGAACTTCTTGGCGATCGCCACGGAGGTCTCGTAGCGGTCGGCGCCGGCGAGACGCTCGGAGGCGCCCACCTGCTTGGCCACGGCGTCGGACACGGCGGCGGGGCCACCCAGCACGACGACCTTCTTCGGGGCCAGGGACTTGACGGCGTCCATCGTGACGGCGTCCGCCTGGTCCGGACGGGTCAGCAGGACGGGGGCCTGCTTCGAGCCGGCCAGTGCGGCACCCGCGAGGGCGTCGGCGTAGGCCTTGTCCTCACCGGAGGCCACGTAGAGGGTGTCCACGCCGGAGCCGAAGCGCTTGGCGACGTTGGCGCTGGTCTCGTAGCGGTCGCCGCCGGAGATGCGCTTCACGCCCAGGCCCATGGCCTTGAGCTCGGCCTCGACGGCCGGGGAGACGGCCTTCTCGCCACCGATGACGGTGACGGACTTGGTGCCCAGCTTCTGCAGGGCGGCCTTGGTGGAGGCCGGCAGGGAGCCGGTGCGGGTCAGCAGGGTCGGGACGTCGCCGTCACCCGGGAGGGCGGCGGTGCGCGCGCTGCCGGCGGCCGCGTTGGAGCTGGTCATCGCGTCGGAGAAGCCCTGACCGGAGGCCAGGTAGACCGTGGCGGCGGACTTCTGGCCGGAGGTGGCGACCTCAGCGGCGGTCTCGTAGCGGTCCTTGCCGCCCCAGCGGACGAGGTCGCGCTTGGGGTCCGGGTCCGGCTTGTCGCCGCCCTTGAGCAGCTCGGTGGTGTTGAGCAGCAGGTTCGGGGAGCCCTTGAGGTCCTTGACCTTGCCCTGCGTGGCGGTGGAGGTGATGGCCTTGTTGACCTCGGCGACGGTGGCCTTGGGGTTCTTCTGCAGGTACAGGGCAGCGGCGCCGGCCACGTGCGGGGCGGCCATGGAGGTGCCGCCCATCTCGAGGAGCTGGTCGTCCGCCTCGAAGCCGGAGGAGACGATGTTGCTGCCGGGCGCGAAAAGGTCCACGCACTTGCCGTAGGAGGACTCCTGGCCGCCGCCGAAGATGGAGCGGTTGTCCTTCTGGTCGGTGGCCGCGACGGTCAGGACCTTGGGCTCGCGCGAGGGGGAGTTCTCGCAGGCGTCGTTGGCGTCGTTGCCGGCGGCCACGACGGTCACGAGGCCGGCGTCCACGAGGCGCTCGGCAGCCTGGTCGGAGGCCGGGTCGACGGGGCCACCCAGACTCATGTTCACCACGGCCGGGGCCTTGGCGTTGGCGGCGACCCAGTCCATGCCCTCGATGATCTGGGAGTTGGGGGCGCTGCCCTCGCAGCCGAACACGCGCACCGGCACGATGGAGGCCTCCTTGGCCACGCCGGAGAACTCACCGGCGACGGTGCCGGCGACGTGGGTGCCGTGGCCCAGGCAGTCCTCGGTGCCCAGGCCGTCGTTCACGACGTCCTTGCCCGGCTTGATGCGGCCGGTGAAGTCGAGGTGGGAGGAGCGCGCGCCGGAGTCGATGACGTAGGCGGTGATGCCCTGGCCGCTGGCGGCGTACTTGAAGACGTTGTCCAGGGGCAGGTTGGCCTGGTCGATGCGGTCGAGACCCCAGGAGTAGGGGTCCTTCTGCTCGCCGGCGGCGGGAGCGCCGGTGATCCTCTGGGTGGAGCCCTTCTGCTCGCCCAGGGTCACCACGGTGTCCTTGGTGATGCTCGCCACGGCCGGGTCGTTCTGGAGCTCGGCGGCCTGCTCGGCCGTCAGCGTGGCCGAGAAGCCACCCAGGGTCGAGTAGGTGCGCTTCACCTCGATGCCGTCGGCCTTGAAGCCCTCGACGACGCGGTTGGTGTGCGCCTGAGCGGCGGCCTTGCCGGACGCGGTGTCCAGACCACCAGCGCTGGCGACCTTGGCCGACTGGTTCAGCAGCACGATGTAGTCGCCCGCCGTGCCCTGCTCGGCAGCGGCGTTGCCACCGGCGGCGACGGCGGCCGGGGCGGCGGTCAGCGCGAGGCCGACGACGCCCAGGGCGCCCATGGCCTTGCGGGAGGTGGAGTTCATCACGACATTTCCCCAATCATGAGTGGTGTGACGTGGCCGCATCGTCGGGACTGGCGGTGCGACCGAGATGTGGCACAGGAGGACCCCGGGCCGGTCCCTGCAAGGTAGCCGGGGAAGAGGCCCGGCGCAATTTCCCCGGGGCGCGGTGCACCGGGCTGTCCTCCGCGTCGTTCCGCCGAGTCCGACCGGGGGGGGCATGCCGCCTCCACCCGTGGTGGGTTGAGTGGAATGGACTCAACTTCGGGGTCGTTGACACCTACAGACGACAGGCGCCCGGGCCCACCGGACGCACCACCCGACCAGTCCGAGGAGACCCATGGACCTCAACCCGACCACCCTCGTGGCCGAGGTGCTCGCCATCGCCCAGCGCGACGCACAGGCGGGCGGGCACCCCGAGATCACCCCCGACCACCTCGTGGCCGCCCTGACCGCGGTCGGTGACGACGCCGTGAAGGCGCTGCTCGCCGCCGCCGGCACCACCCCCGAGGCGGCCGGCGCCGCCG
>NZ_KV824518.1:0-2124 GCF_001816045.1 Kytococcus sp. HMSC28H12 | reverse complement strand
GCCGAGTTCGGCACCGGTGCCGAACTCGGCCCCGGGCCCCTCTTCGGTGCCCACGTCCACGGGGTGCGGCGGAACTTGTCTCCGAAGCCCCCTCCGGGTGAGAGTGTCCCGCGTGTCTCCCTCGCGTACGCCCCGTTCGTTGTCGTCGGTGGCCCGGGGTGCGCAGTCCGAGACCGCTCCGCAGCCCGCGGCCACCACGGTCCTGAACCCCGTCCAGACCGGTGCCCCGACCACCACCGCCCCCGGCGGCACCGAGGGGGAGGGCCCGGTCCCGCCGGGCGTGGCGCCGACCACCAACCTCACCACCGGCCTCTCCGAGGACGTCGCCCTGGCGCCCGGGGTGCAGCAGCAGCTGGCGCCCGGCACGGTACGCGGCAGCACGCGACGCCGCGTCATCCGGCTGGCCGACGTGGTCCGCCCCAGCTCCGCCTCGCCGGTGCCGATGGTGGAGTCCGGCGACCGCGACCTCGACGAGCGCCGCGGCCGCCAGATCATCGACCTCTCGCTGCGCACCGGTGAGGCCCTGCTCGGTGCCGGCACCCCCGCCGCCGACGTCGTGGCCACCGTGCTGCGCCTCACCTCCGCCTTCGGCGTGCGCTCGGCCCACGTGGACATCACCTTCACCTCCATCACGGTGAGCATCCACCGCGGCATGGGGGAGGACCCCCTGTCGGTGATGCGCGTGGTGCGCGCCCGCACCTACGACTTCATGGCCGTGGAGCGGCTCCAGGCCTTCGTCAACGACCTGGCCGAGCACCCTGGGGAGCTGGAGTCGGCCTCGTCCCGGCTGGAGGAGATCCTCCACGCGCCCCGCCCCTACCGGCCGTGGGTGGCCAGCGTGGCCCTGGCGATGATGGGTGCGGCCATCTCCGCGCTGCTCGGCGCCGACCAGGTCACCTGGGTGCTCACCTTCTTCTCCACCCTGGCCATCGACCAGGTGCTGGCCCGCCTGGGCCGGTGGGGGCTGCCGCCCTTCTTCGCCCAGATCGTGGCGTCCGCCATCCCGACGATGGTGGCGGTGGCCATCTACGTGGTGGAACGCGAGGACCTCCACCTGTGGGGCATCGGGCTCGACCCGCCGGGCGACCAGTACCCCTCGCTCATCGTGGCCGCCGGCATCATCGTGCTGCTGGCCGGCCTCGGCGTGGTGGGCACCGCGCAGGACGCCCTCGACGGGTACTACGTCACCGCCGGGGCGCGGGCCCTGGAGGTGGTGGTCATGACCGCCGGCGTCGCCATCGGCGTCTCCCTGGTGCTCGACGCGGCGCGGCGGGCGGGCATCGGAATGACGGTGCTCACGCGGTCCTACCTCTCGGAGGACCTGGCCACCCTGGTCATCAGCTCCACGGTGTTCTGCTTCTTCTCGGCCATCGCCACCTACGCCTCACTGCGCGCCGCCTTCCTCTCCGCGGCCCTGGGAGGCACCGCGTTCCTGCTCTTCTGGGCGCTCCAGGTGGGCGGGTTCACCTACGAGACGCGCGTGATGCTGGCGGTGGCCATGGTGAGCTTCCTGGCCCACTGGCTGGCCGGCGGCCTGCACGTGCCCTCGCTGGCGCTCACCACGGCCGTCATCGCGCCCTTCCTGCCGGGTGGGGCGGTCTACCGCGGGCTGTTCAAGCTCATGGACAACGACCCCGCCACCTACTTCGCCGGGCTGCAGGAGCTGCTCAGCGCCGTGGCCAGCGGCCTGGCCCTGGCCGCCGGGGTCAGCCTGGGCACGTGGGCGCACCGTGCGCTGGCGGGCATGAGCCGCTCGGAGCGCAAGGCCAGCCGCGTGGTGGAGACGTGAGCGGCCTCGGCGGGCAGGTCGACCCGCACACCCACTCCACCGCCTCGGACGGCACGCAGCCACCCGCCGAGGTGGTCCGCCGCGCCGCCGAGCTGGGGCTCGGGGCGATGGCGCTCACCGACCACGACACCACGGCCGGGTGGGCCGAGGCGCTCGCCGCCGGCCAGCGGTACGGCATCCGGGTGCACCCCGGCATCGAGGTGAGCGCCCAGGTGCCGCGCCCCGACCGGCCGGTGCCCGTGCACCTGCTGGTGCACCGGGTGCCCGCCGACAGCCCCGCCGTGACCGCGCTGCTGCGCGCGACCGTGGAGGGGCGCCACCGACGCATGGACCGG
>NZ_KV824517.1:0-1087 GCF_001816045.1 Kytococcus sp. HMSC28H12 | reverse complement strand
CGGCGCAGGGCGCCGATCATGTTCGTGGTGACGTCGGCGGTGTTGCCCGGGCCCAGCAGGATCTCCTCCATCGTGCCCACGGTGCCCACCTGGACGCGCTCGCCGCGGGGCAGCTTCTCGTGCCACGCCTCGGCACCCCAGTGGTAGCCGGCGCCGGGCGCGTCCTGGGAGCGGGCCAGCGCCGCGCCGAGCATCACGGCGTCGGCGCCGCAGGCCACGGCCTTCACCACGTCGCCGGAGCGCCCCATCGACCCGTCGGCGATGACGTGCACGTAGCGACCGCCGGACTCGTCCATGTAGTCGCGGCGGGCGGCGGCCACGTCGGAGACCGCCGTGGCCATCGGGGCGTGGATGCCCAGCGTGAGGCGGGTGGTGTGTGCGGCGCCGCCGCCGAAGCCGACGAGCACGCCCGCCGCACCGGTGCGCATGAGGTGCAGGGCGGCGGTGTACGAGCCGGCCCCGCCGACGATCACCGGCACGTCGAGCTCGTAGATGAAGCGCTTGAGGTTGAGCGGCTCGGCCTGGCTGGAGACGTGCTCGGCCGAGACCGTGGTGCCGCGGATGACGAACAGGTCGACGCCGGCGTCGACCACGGCCTTCCAGTGCTGCTGGGTGTTCTGCGGCGAGAGCGCACCGGCCACCGTCACCCCGGCCTCGCGCAGCTGCGTGAGGCGGGCGGCGATGAGCTCGGGGCGGATCGGCGCCGCGTAGGCCTCACGGAGCGTGGCGCGCGCGTCGGCATCCGGCGCCTCGGCGATGCGGCGCAGCAGCGGCTCCGGGTCCTCGTGGCGGGTCCACAGGCCCTCCAGGTCGAGCACCGGCAGGCCACCCAGGCGTCCGAACTCGATCGCGGTCTGGGGCGACATCACCGAGTCCATCGGCGCCGCCATCACCGGCAGGTCGAAGTGGTAGGCGTCGATCTGCCACGCGGTGGACACCTCCTCGGGGTCCCGCGTGCGACGGTTCGGGAGCACCGCCACGTCCTCGAAGGAGTAGGCGCGACGCGCCCGCTTGCCACGGCCGATCTCGATCTCGTTCACGCCAGCCACCCTACCGGCGAGGGCCTCGACCGGTGCACCGGTCGAGG
>NZ_KV824516.1:0-3619 GCF_001816045.1 Kytococcus sp. HMSC28H12 | reverse complement strand
GGTGTCCCAGATCTGGGACACCGCCCCTGCGGTGGGCGCGGACCGGCCGGGGGTCAGAGACCCGCGATGGCCGCCTGCTCGCGCTTGGTGCGGCGCACGGCCTCGTCGAACTCGGCACGCACCTCCGGGCCGGGCTCCGGCGTCACCAGGGACACCACCACGGCCACCACGAGGTTGAGCACGAAGCCCGGGACGATCTCGTACAGCTCGAAGACGCCGCCCTCGAGGAAGCGACCCCACACGAAGGCCACCGCGGCACCGGTGACCATGCCGGCCAGCGCACCGGCCGTGGTCAGGCGACGCCAGTAGAGCGACAGCAGCACGATCGGGCCGAAGGCCGCACCGAAGCCGGCCCACGCGAAGGCCACCAGCTCCAGAATGGTGTCCGACGGCTTGAGCGACAGCAGACCGGCGATGACGGCGATGACCAGCACGGCTGCGCGGCCCACGTTGGCACCGGCCGTGCCGTGCAGCTCCTTGCCGGTGACACCCAGGTAGATGTCCTCCACGAGCGCCGAGGACGACACGATGAGCTGGCTGGAGATGGTGGACATGATGGCCGCCAGGATGGCCGCCAGCATCAGGCCCGCGATGAACGGGTGGAAGAGCAGCATGCCCAGGTCGATGAAGACCGTCTCCGGGTCGGCCAGCTTCGCGGCATCGCGCTGGTAGACGCCGATGCCGACCAGCGCGGTGGCGGCGGCACCGAGGCAGGCCAGCGCCATCCAGCCGATGCCGATGCGGCGCGCGGCCACGGCCTCGTGCGGGGTGCGCAGCGCCATGAAGCGCGTGATGATGTGCGGCTGGCCGAAGTAGCCCAGGCCCCAGGCCAGCGAGGACACCAGGCCCATGGCGGTCAGGCCGCCACCGACCATCGTGAGCACGTGCGGGTCCACGGACTTGATGGCGTCCACGGTCTCACCCGGGCCACCCAGGTGGATCATGCCGACGATCGGCACGATGACCAGCGCGGCGGCCATCATCAGGCCCTGCACCACGTCGGTGTACGACACCGCGAGGAAGCCACCCACCAGCGTGTAGAGGATGACGACGCTGGACACGATGAGCATGCCCGTGAGGTAGTTGGTGCCGAAGGAGGCCTGGAAGAAGCGGCCGCCGGCCACCATGCCGGAGGACACGTAGAAGGTGAAGAAGATGAGGATGATGATGCCGGCCGTGATGCGCAGCAGGCCCTTCTCGTCGTCCGTGCGGGCGCTGAAGAAGCTGGGCACGGTGATGGAGTCGTCGGCGACCTCCGTGTAGGAGCGCAGGCGCGGGGCGACGAACTTCCAGTTGACCCAGGCGCCGACGGTGAGGCCGATGGCGATCCAGAGCTCGACGAGGCCGGAGGCGTACAGCGCGCCCGGCAGACCCATGAGGAGCCAGCCGGACATGTCGGCGGCGCCGGCGGAGAGGGCCGAGGCGATCGGGCCCAGGCCGCGGCCGCCGAGCATGTAGTCGCCCTTGTCGGTGGTGCGCGTCATCGACCAGAAGCCGATGGCCACCATCATGGCGAAGTAGAGCACGATGGCAGCGAGTTGCCAGGTTGAGGTGTCCACGGGAGGACCCTCCCTTCGGATGGTGCGTGGATGAGGATGAACGATGTGTTCGGGGACGACGCGGCGGTCGCGCGCGCGTCTGTCGGGGAGAACGGTACGCCGCTCGGGGGCCGCACCCCACCCACGTCGACGGCGATTCCGGTGACGTGCCCAGATCGTGACACCCTCTGCCTGTGCCCCATCCCACACTCCTGGTGCTGCGCGCCCTGTCCCACCACGCCGCGCCCGTGGCCGCCGGGCACCTGGCGCGGGAGACCGGCATCCCCCGGGCGTCGCTCTACCGGGCGCTGGACGACCTGCGTGAGACCGGCTTCGTGACCCACCTGCCCGAGGAGCGCAAGTGGATGCTGGGGCTGGCCGCGCACGAGCTGGGCTTCGCCTCGTCGCGGCAGCAGTCCGTGCAGCGGTTGGGGCAGCCGCTGGTGCGGCGGCTGGTGGACCGGGTGCAGCAGAACGGACACCTGGCGGTGCTGCACGGCACGGACGTGCTCTACCTGGCCGAGGAGCGGGCACCCCGGAGGCCGTCGCTGGTGACCGACGTGGGGGTGCGGATGCCGGCGCCGTGGACCGCGAGCGGGCTGGCGCTGCTGGCCGCGCTGCCGCGGGAGCAGGTGCGGGCGCTGTTCCCCGAGGCGGGGTCGTTCGTGGCGCGCGACGGTGCGCCGAGCACGCCGCGGGCGCTGCGGGAGGCGTTGCAGGCGGTGCGGGCCGACGGCATCGCGCGGGAGCGGGACACCGTGACGCCGGGGCTGTCGTCGGTGGCGGTGGCGGTGGACTCCCCCGGACGCGTGGGGGTGCCCGCGGCGGCGGTGGCGGTGACCTACGAGCACGAGCGCGTGTCCGCCGAGGAGGTGGCCGCGATGGAGGCCGCCACGCAGGAGGCGGCGGCGGAGGTGGCACGCCGGCTCGGGTGAGGGCGGGGCCGGGAGCCCGCTGCCCCCTCGGTGATGTTGAGTCGTCGCCCGTCGGGGTTGGAGCGTGCCCCTGACCCCCAGAAGCGACGACTCAACGGGAGGGGGACGAGAGGGAGGGGGCGAGGGAACAGGACGGGGCGGGCGCTGGGAAGGCGCGTCCGCCCCGGTCAGGAGTCGAGGAGGTGGCTCCCCAGGTAGGCGTCCGCGCCGGCCGGGACACCCGGCAGCACGTGGAACACCGCCGACCCGACGTGCCGGGTCCACTCGTTGAGCGCGTCCTTCTGCGCCATCCGCCGCAGGATGGGCACGAACTGCTCCGCCGGGTCCTGGCAGAACACCACGAAGAACAGTCCGCTGTCCCCGCCCCCGTCGTCGTAGTTGTACGGACGGCGCAGGAAGCGGTGGCGCGGGTTGGCGTCCACCACGCGGCGCACGTGGGCGTCGTGCGGGATGACGGGACGCCCGTCGGGGTGCCGGGCGGTGATGTCCACCGGGTCGCGCTCGTGGCTCCCGGTGAGCGGCGCCCCGCGCGCCAGGTCGCGCCCGATGGCCTCCTCGCGCACCCGCTGCGGTGCCTGGGCCCAGGTGTCCATGGTGAAGCGCACGCGCCGCACGACCATCGCGGTGGAACCGTCGGCCCGGTGCACCAGCCCGGGCAGGTCGCGCTCCCCCGGGTTGTTGGTGCCGTCCACCTGGCCGAAGAGGTTCCGCATCGGGGCACCCGGGCGGGCCATGCCGTGGCTGCGCCGGAACCCGTTCTGCCGCCAGCGCACCACGGCCAGGTCGCGCACGGACGCCACCAGCTGCCCCACGGCGTGCTGCACGGTCAGCGGGTCGTCGCCGCACACCTGCAGCAGCAGCTCGCCGTCGCTCCAGCCGGGGTCCAGCTCGCCGTCGATCGCCACCTCGGGCAGGGGCCGGCACCAGGCGGGGCGCTCCGCCTCGAGCCCGGCGGCCAGGTACGCGCCGAGCCCCCACCCCACGGTGACGGTCAACGATGCGGGGAGCGCCGCCAGCCACGGCTCGGTGTCGGTGAGCGTGCCCTCGCCCCGGGTGAGGCGGTCGATGTCGGCGGTCCACAGCCGCATCACGCGGCGCAGGGAGTCGCGGTCCGCACCCTCGACGAGGTCGAGCGCCACCCACGTG
>NZ_KV824515.1:0-3998 GCF_001816045.1 Kytococcus sp. HMSC28H12 | reverse complement strand
GGGCCGCCCCGTGCGGGGCGGCCCTCCTCGTGGTCTGGTGTGCGGACCTCAGCGGGTCTCGCGGTGCGCGGTGTGGGACTGGCAGCGCGCGCAGAACTTCTTCAGCTCAAGACGGTCGGGGTTGTTCCGACGGTTCTTCTTGGTGATGTAGTTGCGCTCCTTGCAGTCCGTGCACGCCAGAGTGATCTTCGGGCGGACGTCAGCGCTCTTGCTGGCCATGGGGCAACCTGCTCTCGGACGGATTGTTCGTGGTGCGCCCCGATGGGGCACGGCGGCGGGTCCACTGGGTGGACCGTCTGCCAGTAGCGGGGAGGGGGCTCGATCCCCTGACCTCACGATTATGAGTCGTGCGCTCTAACCAGCTGAGCTACCCCGCCTCGGCGGGTGGGCCGACCCGAAGGCCGGCCACCACCAGAGCCCCCAAGCGGAATCGAACCGCTGACCTTCTCCTTACCATGGAGACGCTCTACCGACTGAGCTATAGGGGCGTCGCGGCCGTGACCGCTCGGAGAACAATACACACAGCTTCTGGAATGTGCAAAAACGGCGCGGTGGCGCGGATTCCCGGCCTCGGTGGAACCCGCGCCACCTGCCTCAGAGGGCCCTCAGCGTCCCCGTCATGTGCACGACCGAGGGGTCCGTGGCCCGGACGGCGACCTGCTGCACACCCCGGCGGCCCGACGGGTCGGCGCCGCCACCCGCCCGGCCCGTGGCCAGGACCACGGTGGACGGCAGGTGGAGCGGCTTGGCGAAGGCCACGTCGTAGGCGTACGCGTCCGGGACGTGCGGCTCCAGGGCGGCCAACGACCGCGCGGCGGTGTACATGCCGTGGGCGATGGCGCGCTTGAACCCGAAGGCCCGGGCCGTCAGGGCCGAGAGGTGGATGGGGTTGGCGTCGCCCGCCACCGCGGCGTAGCGCCGGCCGGTGTCGGCCGCCAGACGCCACCGGGCACGCTCCGGCAGGGCCGCGGCGTCCACGGCGGACGCGGGACCGGCAGCCTCAGCGGGGTCGCGGGAACCACCGGAGGGCGCGCCCTCCGTGGCACCGGTGACCTCCACGCCACGGGCCAGGTACTCGCTCCAGCCCTCCCAGACCCGTTGACCGTCCACCTCGGCCGTGGCCGCCAGCGTCACCAGGGCGCCCTTGGGGTGGGGCACGAGGCGGTCTGCCCAGAGCGTCACGGCCGGCACCGCATCGGGCGCCACCGGGGCGTGGACACGCCACCGGTTGGCCAGGTGCACCAGGCCGAGCACCTTCAGCGGGAAGTCCGGGGCGGTCATGAGCTGCATCTGCAGGCCGAAGGTGCGCACGTGGAGCCAGGTGGCCGACACCGGCGCGCCGTAGCGGAAGCCACAGAGGCGGGAGTAGGCGGCGAGCTCCCCGGGGGTCCACCCGGCCTCGGCCACCACGAGGCGGCGGGAGGGCAGGTCGTCCGCGCAGACGGTGGAGCGTCCGCGGGCCCGCACGGCGCGCCCGAAGAGCGACACGGGGCTGGGCACCGCGTCGAGGAGCTCGACGTCGACGTCCGGGACCGCCTGCTCGCCGACGGCCGGGGGCGACGAGGGGGTCGGCAGGTTCATGCGCGTGGCCACCTCATGCCCCCAGCTGGCTCTGGCCGCAGACGCGCAGCACCTGGCCGGTGACGCCGCCGTTGGCGGGACGGGCGAGGAAGGCGATGGCCTCGGCGACGTCCACCGGCAGCCCGCCCTGCGCCATCGCGTTGATGCGGCGCCCCACCTCGCGGGTGAGGGCCGGCATGCGGCCGGTCATCTCGGTCTCGATGAAGCCCGGTGCCACGGCGTTGACCGTGATGCCGCGCCCGGCCAGCTGCGGGGCGAGCGAACGCACCGCGCCGATGACGCCGGCCTTGGAGGCCGCGTAGTTGGACTGGCCGCGGTTGCCGCCGATGCCGGAGGTGGAGGCCACCCCCACGACGGAACTGCCCTCGCCGAGGCCGCCCGGGACGCCGGAGAGCAGCACCTCGTTGATGCGCAGCTGGGCCACGAGGTTCACCTCGAGCACCGAGCGCCACCGGTCGGCATCGGTGTTGACGAGCAGCTTGTCGCGGGTGATGCCGGCGTTGTGGACCACCGCGTGCAGCTGCTCGGCGCCCGTGGCGGCCACGGCGGCGGCGATGCGCTGCCCGGCGTCCGGCGTGGTGATGTCGAGCTGCAGGGCCACGCCCCCGACCTCGTTGGCCACGGCGGCCAGGGACTCGCCCGCCTGCGGCACGTCCACGGCGACGACCCGTGCGCCGTCGCGGGCGAAGGTGCGGGCGATGTCGGCCCCGATGCCGCGGGCTGCCCCGGTGACCACCACGGTGGTGCCGGCGAACGCGCACTCCTGGGCCTCGACGGGGTGGAGCCAGCCGAGGGACTCCTCGGCCCGGCTGCGGTCGGCCTCGCGGACGCGCAGCGGCTGGCCGGACACGTAGGCGGAGCGGGCCGAGAGCAGGAAGGTGAGCGGCTCCACGAGCTCGGGCGCGACGGCGGCCCCGGTGGCGGCGACCTCGCGGTCCCGGCCCACGGCGGGGTCGAGCCAGAGCAGGTTGGCCGTGGCCCCGCGGCGCAGCTCCTTGCCGATGGAGCGCACCACGCCCTCGAGCGCCTGCGCGGCGGCCACCTGCTCGGTGGGGGCGCCAGCGGCCACGAGGACCTCCGGGGTGGTGCCGAGCACGACCACCCGGCCGCTGGGGGCCAGCCGCCTGAGCGTGGCCCGGGCGGCCCGGCGCAGCAGGTCGAGATCCGCCAGCGTGGTGGCGGCGGTCATGTCCACCACGAGGGCGGAGGCGGCGAGGTCACCGGCCTCGTCCGGGGTCAGCGGCAGCTCCGGGCGCTCCGACGCGATGCCGTGGCCCACGAGGAGCGCCTCGACCTGGCCGAGGACCGGGGCGGCCCCGGCACCGGCGAGCGCGACGGGGCCCTCCAGCATCGGCTGACCGGGGGTGTAGCGGCGCAGCGGGACCGGCCGGGGCAGGCCGAGCGAGCCGGCCAGGCGGGCGCCCAGCGGGGTGTTCACGAAGCCGAGCCAGCCGTCCTGCGACCGCGTGCTCGCCGCGGGGCGCTTCTCGCCAGTGGTCGGGGCGGCCTGGTCAGTGGGGTTCGGGGTGGGGTGGTTCATCACACGGCCTCCAGGATCGCGACGACGCCCTGCCCGCCGGCAGCGCAGATGGAGATGAGGCCCCGGCCGCTGCCCTTCCGGTGCAGCAGCGAGGCGAGGGTTCCGACGATGCGCCCACCGGTGGCGGCGAACGGGTGACCGGCGGCCAGCGAGGAACCCTTGACGTTGAGGCGCTCGCGGTCGACGGGGCCGAGCGCACCCCGCAGCCCCAGACGGGTGCGGCAGAACTCCTCGTCCTCCCAGGCCTTCAGCGTGACCTCCACGGTGGAGGCGAATGCCTCGTGGATCTCGTAGAAGTCGAAGTCCTGCAGCGAGAGGCCGTGGCGCTCCAGCAGGCGGGGCACGGCGAAGACCGGTGCGGTGAGCAGGCCCTCCCCGGCGTGGACGTGGTCCACCGCGGCCACCTCGGCGTCGACGAAACGCGCCAGCGGGGTGAGGTGGTGCGCGGCCGCCCACTCCGGCGAGGAGAGCAGCACCGCCGACGCGCCGTCGGTGAGCGGGGTGGAGTTGCCGGCGGTGAGGGTGCCCGGCTGGCCGGCCCAGCCGTCCTTGCCGAAGACGACCTTGAGGCCGGCGAGCTTCTCCTCGGAGGTGTCGGGACGGAGGAACTCGTCCCGGGTCAGGCCGAGGAAGGGGGTGACGAGGTCGTCGAAGAAGCCCTCGTCCCAGGCGGCCGCCAGGCGGTGGTGGCTGCGGGCGGCCAGCGCGTCCTGGGCCTCGCGGGAGATCCTCCACTCGGCAGCCGTGCGGGCCATGTGCTCCCCCATCGACAGACCGGTGCGGGGCTCGGCGTTCTGCGGGGCCTCGGGCGCGAGGTCACCGGGGCGGATGCGGGCGAGGGCCCGGAGGCGGGCCGGGGCGGACCTGGCGCGCGAGG
>NZ_KV824514.1:0-5177 GCF_001816045.1 Kytococcus sp. HMSC28H12 | reverse complement strand
GGCCAGCGCGGCCACCGCGCTGGACGCCACCGACCACGCCGCCACGGACGACGGGGGCCGCTCGCTGGAGGCCGGCGCGCCGCTGACGACGGACACCGGCACCACCGTGTCCGGCACCACCCGCCTGGGGGAGGGCTCCGACGCCCCGGTCCTCGACGACGAGGACGAGGACGGCGGGCCGATGATGGGACGGTTCAGCCGCCGCGCGCGACGCACCGGCACCCCGTGGTGGGCCTGGCCGCTGGCGGGCCTGGCCCTGCTGGGCGTGGGCGTCGGCGTGGCCGCCGGCGTGAACCACTGGTCGAACGAACGGGGCGCGGTCGCCGTGCCGGACGTGCGCGGCAAGTCCCAGCAGGAGGCCGAGGAGATCCTCGACGACGCCGGCCTCGAGGCCCGCATCGAGGGGCGCATCGACGCGGCCCCGCTGGGGACCGTCCTCGAGCAGACCCCGGACCCCCAGACGTCCGTGGCCCGCGGCTCCATGGTCACCCTGGTGGTGGCCTCCACGGAGAACAGCCCGGCGCCCACCGGCCCGGGCGTGGACCCGTCGTCCTCCGACGGGCAGGAGGGTTCGCCCACCGAGACCGACGGGGGCTCGGGCGACGACCGGGAGTCGTCCTCCACCGCCGGCGACGAGGGCACGGAGCCCTCCACCACCGAGCCCTCCGCCACCGACCCGACCACGACCGACGGCCAGACGTCCGAGGGCCCCACGGACGAGGAGACCACGCCGCAGGACCCGGGGACCACCACGCAGGACGAGCCCGTCACGAGCGACCCCGGGGTGCCGGGCGGTCCGGTGCCCACCACCGAGGAGCCCACCACGACCACGGACGACCCGGACCCCACCACGACGGACGAGCCGTCGCCCACCGAGACCGACCCCTCGCCGACGACGGACCCCTCGCCCACGGAGACCGAGCCGTCCCCGTCCGAGAGCGACCCCACGCCCACGGAGAGCGACCCCACGGAGCCGAGCCCCAGCGAGACCAGCGCGACGGAGCCCTCGCCGACCGACCCCACCGCCACCACCTCGGACGAGAGCCGGTCCCCGGACCCGTCCCCCACCGAGCCCAGCCCCACCGAGCCCAGCCCGACCGAGCCCAGCCCGACGGACTCCTCGGCCACCGACCCCGTTCCCTCGGAGTCGAGTGCGAGCGAGACCAGCGCCACGGAGCCGACGGAGTCCTCCACCGAGAGCTCCCCGACGTCCAGCGCCACGGTGTCCAGCACCACCCCCTGAACGGGATCCCGCCCCGGCGTCTAGCCCTTCGGGGCCAGCGGGCGGGCGGAGACCTGCAGCTCGCCGGTGAAGGCGGGGGCGTCCACCCGGTCCACCCGGCTCTCGCGGTAGCCGAGGTCGACCGCCGAGGTGTACTCGCGCATGAGCTGCACCTCCCACGCGGCGTCGAGCTCGGCCTGGATGGCGTCGGCCGGCCCCACGGCGCGCACCACGAACGGCGGCGAGTACACGCGACCCTGCAGGATGAGCGTGTTGCCCACGCACCGCACCGCCGAGGTGGACACCAGGCGCTGGTCCATGAGCACCACGGCCTCCGCGCCACCGGCCCACATCGCGTTCACCACGGCCTGGATCTGCTGCTGGTGGATGACCAGGTCGTTGGGTCCGTAGCCGTCGGGCACCGCGTCGCCACGCAGGGGGGAGTCGTCGAGCACCACCTCCACGCCGGGCCCCGAGACCGGGGTGAGGCCGGCGGCCCTCGCCACCGGGTCGTCCTGGTCGTCCGTGCCGGCACGGTCGGCCACGGCGGCGTCCACCTGGGTGCGCAGCCCGGCCACCTCCTGCTCCTTGTCCCGGACGTTGGCCGTCAGGGCCCGCAGGGCCTCGGCCCGATCGCGGTTCTCGGGGCGGATGTCGTCGCCGTCGGCCACCGAGGCGGAGATCCCGAAGAGCAGTCCGGCAGCCAGGGTGACCACGGGGACGGCCGTCCCCCACAGCCTGCGCATGCGTCCTCCCTGTGGCCTGTGGGCGAGTCCGTGGCAGTCTCCCACGGGCAGTAGGACAGGATGGCGCCCACCGAGACCCGTCGACAGGAGCGGCCCATGACCGAGCTTCCCCCCGAACTGCGAGACGCCGACGACACCCAGGACCCACACCGAGAGGAGATCGCGAGCTCCGCCCCGGGCGTCAACCCCGGCTGGCTGGTGCCCACCATGGTGGGCCTGATGGTGCTGGGCGTGCTGTGGGTGGTCGTCTACTACGTGACCCAGGGCCGTTACCCGGTGGAGGCCTGGGGCTACTACAACGTGGCCGCCGGCATGGCGCTGCTCATGGGCGGTTTCCTGCTCGCCACACGCTGGCAGTGACCGTCCACAGCCTGTGGACGACGGGAATCACACCGATGTGATTTCCCACAGGCCGTCCACAGGCTGGGGAAAACCACACCGTTGTGATCCACAGGGTGGGGAGGGAGCCACGGCACCTCCCCACGCGGCTCAGGGGACCAGACCCGCCAGCGGGTCGCCCACCATCGCGTACCGGGCCAGCGCCAGGGCCACCAGCACCACCACGGTCCCGGCCACCACCCACCACGCGAGGGCGGGCGTGCGGGTGCGGGCCGCCCGCGCCATGCCCCACGCGAGGACGGCGCCGGTGAGCGCACCACCCAGGTGCGCCTCCCACTCGATGTTGGGGTAGACGAAGCCGATCACCGCGTTGATGCCGATGAGCACGAGCATCGGGGTGGTGGACCGGCCCCGCGCGTGGTCCACGACCAACAGCGCCAGGAAGAGCCCGAACACCGCGCCGGAGGCCCCCACGCTGCCGGAGTACCAGTCCCCCCAGGAGCGCGCGGCGACGTCCGGGGGCGTGGCCAGCAGCAGCGAGCCCACCGAGCCCCCGAGACCGCTCACCAGGTACAGCGCCAGGTAGCGCGCCGGCCCGAGCAGCCGCTCCAGGTAGCCCCCCACCGACCACAGCGCCACCATGTTGAACAGCAGGTGGGTGGGACCGGACGGGTCGTGCAGGAAGGCCGAGCTGACGAAGCGCCACGGCTCGGCGTCGGCCAGACCGGGCACGAAGGCACCCCACTGGGTGAGCTGGGGCAGCGCCAGCTGCACCAGCCACAGGGCCACGCACAGCCCGATGAGGCCGTACGTCACGGGCATGTCGCCCCACCCGAGCTCCCGGCCACCCAGGCTGGTGCGCCGCGCCGGCATCGCCCGGCGTGCCGCGCGCACGCAGTCCACGCACTGCACCCCCACGGCCGCCGGCTGCTGGCAGGCGGGGCACGCGGGCCGCTCGCACCGCTGGCAGCGGATGTAGCTGGGCCGGTCGGGGTGCCGCGGACAGACGGGAGCACCGCCCCCCGGCGTGGAGGGGCGGTGCTCCGGGTCACCCGGCAGGGGGGTGCTCACGTGCGGTGGTGCGTCAGTCGTTGACGGTGACGCTGGTGATCTCGACCTTCTCCAGCGGCGCGTCCATGCGACCGGTGGGCACCTTGGCGATGGCGTCGACGACCTTCTGGCCCTCGGGGTCCTTCACCTCGCCGAAGATCGTGTGCTTGCCCTGCAGGTGCGGGGTGGGGGTCACGGTGATGAAGAACTGGGAGCCGTTGGTGCCCTTGCCCATGCGGATGCCGGCGTTGGCCATGGCCAGCAGGTAGGGGCGGTCGTAGGCCAGGTCCGGGGAGATCTCGTCGTCGAACATGTAGCCCGGGCCGCCGGTGCCGGTGCCCAGCGGGCAGCCGCCCTGGATCATGAAGCCGTCGATGATGCGGTGGAAGCCGAGGCCGTCGTAGAAGGGCGTCGGGTTGGAGCGGCCCGCGTCGTCCTTGTACTCCTTGGTGCCCTTGGCGAGGCCGACGAAGTTCTCGACCGTCTTGGGCGCCTGGTTCTCGAACAGCTCGACCGGGATGTCGCCGAGCGTGGTGTGCAGCGTGATGTTCATGGCGCCATTGTCACAGAACGGCCTCGGACCGTGGTGCGGGGCGGTGGGCGCGTCACCCCGAGCTCCTCCGACGGCCCCCGAGGTGGTGGTCACTGCGCCCTTCGGTGCAGGATGGGGGCAGAGCCCACGACCGAGGAGGATTCGTGATCGACAACCCGTTCCGCAAGAAGACCGCCAGCGAGCGGCTGGCCGAGAACGCGCGCCAGCGCTTCAGCGCCGCCGCCGACGCATCGCAGGACGCCGGTGAGCGCGCCCGCGAGATCGGCGCCCGCACCGCGGAGGGTGCGACCGCCTCGGCGAAGAGCGCCGGGTCCGCCCTCGCCGGGCTCGTGCCCACCGTGGCCGCCGCCTTCGCCGCGGCCCGCTCCAAGACCGCCCACGGCATCAGCGACGGCGTGGACGCGTCGGCCAGCACCCTCTCCGACGGCCTGGACGCCGCCCCGGAGAAGGTCGACCACGCCCGCGACTGGATCGTCGACGAGCTGCTGCCCAAGCTGCAGGGCATGGTGGACGGCACCGTGGAGGCCAAGGACGAGGCCGCCGACTCCGGCGGTGCGCTCTCCACCTTCGCCGGGGAGACCGTGCAGAAGCGTCAGCGCAAGGGCGGCGTGCTCATGGTGCTGGGTCTTGCCCTCCTGGGTGGTGCCGCCTACTTCTGGTACACCGACCAGAAGCGTCGTCAGGGTGACCCGTGGCAGCGCGTGGCCACCACCGAGGACCCGTGGGCCGGCACCGAGCGCCGCAGCGTCTCGGCCGCCGCCAGCCCCGGCGCCGGCATGCGTCCCAGCACCACCGCCCACACCACCCCGGCCGTGGGCGAGAAGGTGCACCTGAGCCCCTCCGAGGCCGCTCGTGAGGCGCAGGGCACCGGCCCGGTGTCCGCCCTGGCCACCGGTCGCCCGGCCCAGTCCGTGGCCCCCGCCGGCACCGGCACCACCACGCCTGCCACCTCGGACAAGCCCGCCACCGAGCCGACCACCGGCTCGCAGCGCCGCTTCGAGGACCCGGCGACGACCGGCCCCATCGCCACCGGCTACGCCCAGAAGGCGGACGACATCGCCGGCGACAACGCCCCCACCCAGTCCATCCCGACCGTGGGTGAGCGCCTCAACCCGGTGGACGCCCGCCCGTCGGACAACAACGTGGACCCCTACGGCGAGGGCGACGCCCCCACCCGCAAGGGCACCGACGAGAAGTGGCTGCGCAACTGACGCGCTGACCGTCCCGGAGCACGATGAAGGGCCGACCCCCGAGGGGGTCGGCCCTT
>NZ_KV824513.1:0-4414 GCF_001816045.1 Kytococcus sp. HMSC28H12 | reverse complement strand
CACCTCGACTGTCGAGGTGACCCTTCATGGCCCCTCGGCGCGTGGGCCGCCGGGGCGACACCCGTCTCGCCCGGCGGCGCCCGGGGAACCCATCACCGAGCGGCCGGGAGAGCTTGCCCTCGCGCGTCACGACGTTATGGTGGGTCCGATCGACCGGTCGCGGGCCCCCGGCCCGGGGCGCCCGGACGGGCGTCGGGAGGGAGTCCGCGAGCGCACACACCCCCGACCCAGGAACCCCCATGTTGCAGTCACTCCACGACAAGCTGGGCCTGCGGACGTCACCCGTCATCTTCTTCGGGTCGATCGCGCTCACCGCAGCCTTCATCATCCTGACCCTCGCCTTCCCCACGACCATGGCGTCGACCTTTGCCACGGGCGCCGACTGGATCATCGAGAACCTGGGGTGGTTCTACATCCTGGGCGTGACGGTCTTCCTCATCTACCTCGTCGTGACGGCGCTCAGCCGCTTCGGCCGCATCCGCCTGAGCCCGCGGGACGAACCGCCCGAGCACAAGTTCCTCGTGTGGTTCAGCATGCTCTTCGCCGCCGGCATCGGGTCGATCCTCATGTTCTGGGGCGTCGCCGAGCCGGTGAACCACTTCGCCAACCCCCCGATGGCCGACGTCAAGCCCCAGTCCGACGACGCCGCCCGGGAGGCCATCAGCTTCACCCTCTACCACTTCGGGCTGCACACGTGGACGATCTTCACGCTGCCCTCGCTGGCGTTCGCGTACTTCATGTACCAGCGCAACCTGCCGCCGCGGGTTTCCTCGTTGTTCCACCCGCTGCTGGGTGACAAGGGCATCCACGGCCCGGTCGGCAAGGCCATCGACATCGTCTCGATCGTGGGCACCCTGTTCGGCGTCGCCCTGACAATCGCCCTGGGCACGCTGCAGATCAACGCCGGCCTGGCACGGGTGTTCGGCATCGACCAGAGCGCCCTGAGCATCGCGCTCATCATCGGCGGAGTCACCCTGATGGCCCTGGCCTCCGTCATGGCGGGCCTCGACAAGGGCATCAAGATGCTCTCCAACGCCAACATCCTCGCCGCCGTCCTGCTGATGGTCTTCATCGTGATCAGCGGACCCACCCTCTACCTGCTCAAGGGCGCCGTCGAGTCGGTGGGCCTGTACGCGCAGCGCCTGCCCTACCTGGCCTTCTGGAACGACGCCTTCGGCGACAACCCGGGCTGGCAGCAGAGCTGGACGATCTTCTACTGGGCGTGGACCATCACGTGGTCGCCCTTCGTGGGCATCTTCATCGCCCGCATCTCCCGCGGCCGCACCATCCGCGAGTTCGTCTTCGGCGTGCTGGCCGCCCCGGTGACCTTCTCGGTCGTCTGGTTCGGCATCTTCGGGTTCGCCAGCTTCGACATCATCGGCGGCAAGGACGGTGGCAAGCTGGTCACCTCGGTCCTGGAGCAGGGCCCCGAGGTGGCGCTGTTCGAGTTCCTCGACCACTTCCCGCTGGCCTCGGTGGTCTCGGTCCTCGCGGTCGTCATCGTGGTGCTGTTCTTCGTCACCTCGATGGACTCGGCCTCGCTGGTCATGGACTACATGGCCCGCGGCCACGACGAGGACGACCGCTCCCCGGTCCTCCAGCGCGCCCTGTGGGCCGTCGCCACCGGTGTGGTGGCCGTGGTGCTGCTGACCTACAACCCCGATCCCGACAGCGACGTCATCGCGGCCCTGCAGGACATCATCACCATCGTGGGCCTGCCCTTCTTCGTCATGGGCTACCTCATGATGTGGGCCCTGAACCGCGCCATGCGCGAGGACGCCGGCGAACTGCTGCCGCTGGCCACCAAGCGGTGGCGCAAGGTGCTCCCGCCCGAGGAGGCCGAGCGACGCCGCCAGGAGGGTGACGAGGAGGCGTGGGACACCACCGAGGTGGAGCACGACCCGCACTACACCACCGAGGACGGTTCCACCATCGCCGCGCCGGAAACGGCGGCCTACGTGGCCACCGACCTGCGCGACGCCGACGGCAACGAGGCGTTCACCACCGAGGACCAGCAGGTGGAGGGCGCGCACCGCATCTGATCGCCTGCTCAGATATGGTGCGCGGGTGACTTCGCGCCCCGTCTCCCGCCGCTCCGTCCTGACCGCCTCCGCGGCAGCCGCCGCCACCGCCCTCGCCGGGTGTGGACTCTCCACCCCCGGCGGGGGCGGTGGCACGTCCGGCGCCCCGTCGGGCAGCGGCGGGGGCGAGGGCGACCACCCCGCCCTGGTGGTGGCCGGCACCGAGGAGCTGGGCGCCTTCAACCCCATCTCCGGCCACGGCGAGCAGGGCGGCACCGCGCTCTACGAGGGCCTGCTGCGCCTGCGCAGCGACGACCCCGAGGCCCTGCCGACCATGGAGCCCGCGCTGGCCGCCGAGGAGCCCACCGTGAGCAAGGACCAGCGCACCTGGCGCGTGCCGGTGCGCCAGGGGGTGCGCTTCCACGACGGCAGCGAGCTCACCGCCGAGGACGTGGTGGCCACCTACCGGGCGCTCCTGGACCCCGAGTCCGGCAGCGAGGCCGCGTGGGCCTACGACATGGTGAGGACGGTGGAGGCCGAGGGCGACGAGGTGGTCTTCCACCTGGAGTACCCCTACGTGGACTTCCCCAGCCGGATGCTGCTCGGCATCGCGCCGAAGGCCAAGTTCACCGGCGGGCCGGCCACCGAGTCCCCGCTCAACCGGGAACCCGTGGGCACCGGGCCGCTGCGCCTGGTCTCGCTCAAGCCCCACGAGGCCACGCTCGAGCGCTTCGAGGACTACTGGGGCGAACCGTCGGCCGTGCCGCGCCTGACCATCACCACCGTGCTGGACGAGGGCACCCGCGCCCAGCAGGTGCGCGCCGGCGAGGTGGACGGCACCGTGCTGCCGCCCAAGCTGGCGCAGGCCACCGCCGACGCCGCCGACCACCTGCAGCTGGCCGTGGCCAAGACGGCTGACTGGCGCGGCGTGAGCTTCCCCGAGAAGGCCGCCGTCGCCGCCACCCCGGAGCTGCGGGTGGCGTTGAACCTGGCCGTGGACCGGCAGGCCATGATCGATGCCGTGCTCGGCGGCCGGGGCACGCCGGCCGCCACCCCCGTCTCGGCGGTGTACGGCGACGCCTACGAGGACCTCGCCTACGAGCACGACCCCGAGAAGGCCAAGCAGGTGCTGGAGGAGGCCGGGTGGGCCCCCGGCGAGGACGGCATCCGCACCAAGGACGGCGAGCGGGCCGGGTTCACCCTGGCCTACGACCCCAAGGACTCCGTGCGCCGCGACCTGGCGGTGGCCTTCGCCGAGGACCTCAAGAAGGTGGGCGTCGAGGTGACGCCCAAGGGCATGACCTGGGACGAGATCGAGCCGGTCTACCGCGAGATCGGCATCCTGCTGGGTGGCGGCGACAAGCCGTACAGCATCGACAGCCAGGTGTTCGGGCAGCTGCACACCCCCATGAAGGGCGCCGCGTTCTTCTACAACCCCGGTGGCCAGGGCAGCGACGAGCTGGACGCCCTGCTGGAGAAGGCCCGCCGCGCCACCGACGAGACCGAGCGCAACCGCCTCTACCGGGACGTGCAGAAGAAGACCTTCGAGGACCCCAACGGCGTCTACTTCATGTTCCTCGAGCACACCTACGTGCACGACCCGCGCGGCTACGACACCGGCAACCTCGTGGTGGAGCCGCACGCCCACGGCGTCTCGTGGGGCCCGTGGTGGAACGTCGGCCAGTGGACGTGAGGCGGTGACGCTCTCCCGCATCGGCCGGATGACGGTGCGGCGCCTGGCGTGGTCGGTGCCCGTGGTGGTGCTGGTCTCGCTGGCCGTGTTCGCCCTCGCCGCGGCGAGCCCCCTGGACCCGCTGGAGGCGATGCTGGGCGACCGCTACCAGCGCCTCACCCCCGAGCAGCGCGCCCAGATCGGGCACGCCTCGGGCATGGACGCCCCGTGGTGGCAGGCCTGGTGGTGGTGGCTCGGCGACCTGCTGCAGGGCGACCTGGGGTTCTCGCACGTCTTCCGCCAGCCGGTGGCCGAGGTGCTCGCGCAGCGCGTGGGCTGGACGGTGCTGCTCACCGTGCCCGCCCTGCTGCTGGCCCTGCTGCTGGGGCTGGTGGGCGGCGTGGCCGCCGGGCTGCGTCCGCGCTCCTGGTGGGCGCGCACCGTGGCCGGGGTGGCGATGGTGCTGCAGGCCCTGCCGCCCTACGTGCTGGCCCTGGTGGGTGTGCTGCTGCTCTCGGTCACCTGGGGGCTGCTGCCCACCGGTGGCATGGGGCGCCCCGGCGAGGCCGTCACCGCATCGGGCCTGGTGCGCCACGCGGTGCTGCCGGTGACGGTGCTGGCGCTCAGCCAGGTGCCGTGGCTGCTGCTGGCCGCCCGGGAGTCGGTGGTCGAGACCGCCGCCTCCGATGCGGTGCGCGGCGCCCGGGCGCGCGGCCTCTCG
>NZ_KV824512.1:0-1821 GCF_001816045.1 Kytococcus sp. HMSC28H12 | reverse complement strand
CCACCCCAACGAACGACGACCCAACGGGAAGAGCACAGCAGAGCCCAGCGCCGCCCGGCCATGCACCCACGACGGCGCCCGGGGAGGCCTGCTCCCCGGGCGCCGTGGACGGGTCCGCGTCAGCGCAGCGGGCCGGTCACACCCTCGGCCGCGGCCAGGGCACGGCCGGAGGCGATGAACTCCACGGTGGCCTCGATCTCCGGGGAGAGGTAGCGGTCCTCGCCCGGGCCCTGCACGGTCTCGCGCAGCGCGGCGATGACGGCACCCGTGGCCGGCGACGGCGCCACCGGCGACTCGGCCGAGCCACGCTCGACGCCGCGCAGCTCGATGCCGCGCGCGGCGGTGTACAGCTCGATGGCCAGCACGCGGCGCAGCGCGTCCACGGTGCGGCGCAGCTTGCGGGCGGCCGACCACCCCATCGACACGTGGTCCTCCTGCATGGCCGAGGACGGGATGGAGTCCACGCTCGCCGGCACCGCGAGGCGCTTGAGCTCGCTCACCAAAGCGGCCTGCGTGTACTGGGCGATCATCAGACCCGAGTCCGTGCCCGGGTCCTCGGCCAGGAAGGCGTTGAGGCCGTTGTTGCGGGCCGGGTCCAGGAAGCGGTCGGTGCGGCGCTCGGCCACGCTCGCCAGGTCGGCGGCGGGGATGGCCAGGAAGTCCAGTACGTAGGCCAGCGGGGCGCCGTGGAAGTTGCCGTTGGACTCCACGCGGCCGTCGGCCAGCACGGCCGGGTTGTCCACCGCGGCGGCCAGCTCGGAGGTGGCCACCGTCTCGGCGTGGCGCAGGGTGTCGCGCAGGCCGGAGGCCACCTGCGGGGCGCAGCGCAGCGAGTACGCGTCCTGCACCAGGGAGCAGTCGTCCTTGTGGGACTGCACGATGTCGGAACCCGCCAGCACCGCGCGGAGGTTGGCCGCGGAGTCGGCCTGACCGGCCTGCGGGCGCAGGGCCTGCAGGTCCTCGGCGAACACGGCGTCGGTGCCCAGGAGACCCTCGATGCTCATGGCGGCGGTCACGTCGGCCACGCTCGCCAGGTGGCGCAGGTCCGCCATCGCCATGAGCAGCTGGCCGAGCATGCCGTCGGTGCCGTTGATGAGGGCCAGGCCCTCCTTCTCGCGCAGCTCGGCGGGCTCCACGCCCACCGCGGCCAGCGCGGCGCCGGCCGGCTGCACGGCACCGGTGGAGACGCCGCGCTCGTCCACCTGCTCGGCGGAGCCCACGCGCACCTCGCCCTCGCCCATGACGGCCAGCGCGCAGTGCGCCAGCGGGGCCAGGTCGCCCGAGCAGCCCAGCGAACCGAACTCGCGCACCACCGGGGTGATGCCGTGGTTGAGCAGGTCGGCGTAGACCTGCGCGGCCTCCGGGGAGACACCGGTGCGGCCGGTGGCCAGGGTGTGCAGGCGCAGCAGGATCGTGGCGCGCACCACCTCGCGCTCCACCTCGGGGCCGGAGGAGGCCGCGTGGGAGCGCACCAGGCCCACCTGCAGGCGAGAGCGCTTCTCGGTGGGGATGGAGGTGTTGGCCAGCGCGCCGAACCCGGTGGAGATGCCGTAGTGCGGGGTGGTGTCGTCGGCCAGGGCGTCCACGCGCTCACGTGCGGCGCGGATGGCGGCGACGGCCTCGTCACCCAGCTCCACCCGGGCGTCGTGGCGGGCCACGGCGATGACCTCGGTGGGCGTCAGCGGGGCCGGGCTGAGGACCACGGTCTGCGGGGCGTCGGTGGGGGCGGGGGTCGCGATCGGCGTCATGCGCACATCGAACCGCGCCGCCGGGAGCGGGGCCAGCGACGCAGCAGGGGCGGTGTCCCAGATCTGGGACACC
>NZ_KV824511.1:0-1347 GCF_001816045.1 Kytococcus sp. HMSC28H12 | reverse complement strand
CGCCGCCCGGCGGGTGCCGGGCGGCGCTCCTGGTGGGGACGGCTCAGATGCTGCTGCGCACGTCGGTCAGGCCCAGGGCCGTGACGTGCTCCGGCGCACCGGAGGCGGCGGCACCGACCCCCAGCGGGGGCTGGTGCGGGCCGTTGCCGTAGACCGTGATGTCGCGGTCCCAGCGGATCGCACCGATGGCGATGAGGTGGTCCATCGCCTTGATGCTCAGGCGCACGCAGCCGTGGCTGTCCGGGTACGGCGGGATGAAGGTGGAGCCGTGCACGGCGTAGCCGCCGGGCGCGAAGAAGAACGGGCGCCACATGCGACCCAGCTCTCCGGTGCGCCACCCCTTGTCCTCGTTCCACATGCTGCGCCAGGTGCCGCGCGGGGTCTTGGCGTGCGGGTACCACTTGCCCCGGAAGGTGTAGCCCTTGCCGTTGCCGGTGGAGGTGTTGTGCACCTCCACGAGCTTGCCGGCCTTCACGTAGAAGAGCAGCTGGCGGGTGAGGTCCACCTCGATGTAGGTGCCCGAGGTGGTCTTCACGGGGATACGCGGCTGGCGGATGACGGCCAGCCAGGTCTTCTGGCCGACGACGCCGTCGCGGGTCAGGCCGTAGGCCTTCTGCACGGCCCACACGACCTGCTGGGTCTGGGCGCCGAACGAGCCGTCCGGCGTGCCGACCCAGAAGCCGGCCTGCTTGGCCTTGCGCTGGAAGTACAGGACGTCGGCGTTGCGGTCACCCTTGCGCAGCGTGCGGCGGTTCACGCGGTACGCAGCGGCGGCCCCCGTCGCCGGGGTGAGCGCGGCCGTGCCACCGGCGACGGCGGCGGCACCGCCGGCCAGCGCCGTGCGGCGGGTGATGTTCGTGGTGTCCATGGTCTGTCTTCCTCCCCCTTGTCGGTGATGGGCGACCGTCCACCGTCCCCGGGTGGGCGGTGGTCTGCGGCCCCGCGTGCGGGGTCCGGTCGTGTCCCCACGGTACGGCCCGTCCCGCGCACCTTCCACCCCGCAGGGGCGGTTGTGCGGACTCTGTTGCCGTCCTGTGATGGAGCGCGCCCGATCTGTGAGGTGCGCCTCGGGCCGGGCCGTCCACCCCGCGCCGCCCGGCCCCGGCGTTCAGCCCATCGCCCAGCACCGGGTGTGCCAGTGGCGCCGCTCCTCCACCCCGAGCATCCCGTCGTTCGGCCACACCACGAGGTGCGGCTGCGAGGAGGGCACCTCGTGGTGGCAGCCCGGGCAGCGGTACACCCGGCCCTCGGCGTTGCCGTGCAGGGTGCGCACGAGGAACTCCCGCCCGCCGCGGAGCTCGGTGCGGTCGGGCGTGTGCCGCAGGCCGCCGCCCACCGGGCTCGGCA
>NZ_KV824510.1:0-787 GCF_001816045.1 Kytococcus sp. HMSC28H12 | reverse complement strand
GGTCACGGTGTGGATGCCGCGCCCCTCCACCCAGAGCCGGCCCGCGGCGTCGAGGTGGCCCACGTCGCCGGTCCGGTGCCAGCCGGCCGGGTGGGCGGTGGCGTGCTGCGTGCCCCAGAGGCGGTCGTAGTGGCTCTTGAGGTGCGGTGCGCTGGCCACCACCTCGCCCACCACCCCGGCCTCGGTGGTCAGCGCGTCGTCCCCGGCGGGGGTACCCGCGGCGTCCAAGGGGGCGATGCGCAGCTCTACGCCGGGCACCGGGCGGCCCACGCACACGCCGGCGTTGGCGGAGCGGTCGGCCGGATCCACGGTGCGCGGGTCCACGACGGTCAGGGGCAGGGCCTCGGTCATGCCGTAGGGCGTCACGGTGGACGCGGCCGGAGCCAGCCGGCGCACCTGCTCCAGCAGCTCCACCGGCACCGGGGCACCGGCGGACATCACCATGCGCACACCGGTCAGCGGGGCGGCGGTGGCCTCGTGCGTGGCCACCACGTTGCGCAGGGCGGCCGGAGAGGCGAACACGACGTCGGCGTGCACCGCGTGCACCGCATCGGCCAGGGCCGCGGCGGTGAGCGTGTCGGGCTGCGTGACGTCCATGTCCGGCACGGCCGAGGTCATGCCCAGGGCCGGACCGTAGAGCGCGAACGGCGCGAAGGCCGCCACCAGCGACTCCCCGGCGCGCAGCTCCAGCGCCGCCTCGATGACGTCGCGCTGCGCCAGCAGCTGCCGGTGGCGGTAGACCACGCCCTTGGGCGGGCCGGTGGCCCCGGAGGTGAACAGCACGGCG
>NZ_KV824509.1:0-6536 GCF_001816045.1 Kytococcus sp. HMSC28H12 | reverse complement strand
TGGCGGGTGACCTGGTCGGCGTCGTCGGCATCGCGCCCGGTGGCCCGGCGCACGGTCACCTCGAGCCAGCGGTCGGTGAGCTGCTCCACGAGACCGGCACCCCACTCGGCCACCAGCACGGCGCCGGCCAGGTCGGTGTCGAGGTCGATCTCGTCCACCTCGTGGCGGCTGCCCAGGCGGTAGGTGTCCACGTGCACCAAGGCGGGGCCCTCCCCGGCCGAGGGGTGCACGCGGGAGATCACGAAGGTCGGCGAGGTCACCTCTCCGGCCACGCCCATGCCCTCACCCAGCCCGCGGGTCAGGGTGGTCTTGCCCGCACCCAGCTCCCCGGTGAGCACCAGCACGTCCCCGGCCCGCACCCACCGGCCCAGGCGGCGGCCCAGCTCCATCGTCTGCTCGGCCGTCGAGGCCTCCACCACGCTCACGCGCACTCCCTCACCAGCTGCAGCACCGCGCCGGCCATTTCGTGGGGGTGCTCCACCATGAGCAGGTGCCCCGCCGCGGGGACCACCTGCAGGGTGGATCCCCGGTGCAGGGCGGCGATCTCCTCGGAGTGGGCCAGGGGCGTCATGCGGTCATCATCACCGATGAGGACCAACCCCCGGCAGTCCAGCGAGCGCAGCGCGTCGCGCCCGTCGTGGGCCAGCACCGAGGTGAGCAGCTCGGCGAGAACGCGGTAGGGCACCCGGTGGTGCATGGCCTGCACCTGGCGCAGGGTCGACCGGGAGGGCCGGCGGTGGAAGTTCGAGCGCGCCAGGTGGGCGAGCTCCACCTCCCGGGCACCGCCACGGGGGGCGGGGCGCACGTCCGGTCCCGACCGGGCCGCACGGGCCATGACCCGCGGGGCGATCTGCCCCACGAGGGGGCCCACCAGGGCTCCGGCGCGAACCGGCAGGCCGAAGGGGGAGGAGGCCATGCCACCGGGCGAGGTGGCGAGCCACACCATCGCGTCCACACGGCGGGCGATGGCCTCGTGCCGGGCCAGCACCCGCATCAGCACCATCCCGCCCATGGAGTGCCCCACGAGCACCAGCGGCCGGCCCTCGGGCACGTGCAGGGAGCGCAGCACGGCGGCCAGGTCGTCGGCCAGCACGTCCAGGTCCAGGGGCTGCTCCCCCGCACGCGACCACCCGTGGCCGGCCAGGTCCGGGCGCACCACGCGCACGCCGCCGGCAGCCAGGATGCGGGCCATCGGACCGAAGATGCCCGAGCCCAGCGCGTACCCGTGCACGAGCACCACGGTGGCCGGCGCGTCGTCCTGCGACGGCCCGTGCTCCACGGCGTGCAGCTCGCGGTCCTCGCGGGTGATCCAGTGGTGGATCACGCGTCCTCCCCCACGAGCACCCGCGGCACCCGCGGCCCGAGGCGGGTGACCACCTCGTAGCTGATGGTGCCGGCGACCTCGGCCCAGTCCTGCGCCGTGGGGCCGCCGTCGGTGCCGTCGCCGAAGAGGACCACCTCGTCACCCACGGCCGCCGGCGGCTCGGCCCCCGTGGCCTCCCCGAGGTCCACCACGAACTGGTCCATGCACACCCGCCCGGCGATGCGGGCCGCCAGCACCGAGCCCGACCCGCCCTCGGCGCTGCCGGGGCGCACCTGCACCGGGGCGGCGTCCGAGACCGCCCGGGGGATCCCGTCGCCGTAGCCGAGCGGCACCACACCGAGCCACCGGTCGGTGGCCGTGACGTGCGTGAACGAATAGCTCACCCCGCTGCCGGCGGGCACGCGGCGTACCGCCGAGAGGGGCGAGGTCAGGGTCATCGCCGGGCGGAGGCCGAGGTCGGCAGCGGTGTGCAGCTGCGGCACCGGCGAGAGCCCGTAGGCGGACAGCCCGGGCCGCACCAGGTCGTAGGCCAGGTCCGGGCGCGTCACCACGGCGGCCGAGTTGGCCAGGTGGCGCCACCGGGGGTCCAGTCCGGCACGGGCCACCACGGCCAGCCCGTCCTCGAACGCGTCACGTTGCACGTCCACCGACGGGTGCCCGGGGTCGTCGGCGCACGCGAGGTGGGAGAACACGCCCTCGACCCGCAGCACGCCCTCCTGCTCGGCGCGGCGGGAGGCGGCCACCACGTCCTGCCAGTCGCCGGGGGCCACGCCGCCACGACTCATGCCGGTGTCCAGCTCGAGGTGCACGGTCGCCCGCACGCCCGCCTCCCGGGCGGCCGCCACCACGCGGTCGAGCACCCACCGACTGCCCACTCCCACGGTCACCTCGTGCTCCACCAGCGGACCGAAGGCGGTGGCGGGAGTGGGCAGCCAGGCGATGACGGGCCCGCCCACCCCGGCCTCGCGCAGGGCCAGGGCCTCCTCGGGCCGGGCGACGCCCACGATCGCGACCCCCGCGGCACGAGCTGCCCGGGCTGCGGCCAGCGCCCCGTGCCCGTAGCCACCGGCCTTGACCACACCCATCACGTCGGCGTCACCGGCCCACTGGGCGCACCGGGTGAGGTTGGCGCGGATCGCTGAGCTGTCGACGAGTGCCCGGGGGCCCTCCGGGGCGGGATGGGTGTGCATCGGCCCATCGTCCCACCCACCCGTCGACGGAGATCCCCGGTGCCACCCTCACTTACGATGGGGCCCGAATCCACACCACCTGCGGGGAGGTCCACGCCGTTGCGCTTGTCCGAGCTGAGCACACCCATGCTGACGGCGTGGCGCGACGGACGAGTCCGATGGGGCTTCCTGGCCTCGCTCCTCATGGCCCTGGGTGCCCACACCCCGCTCTTCCTGCCGCGGATCAACCCCGTCGAGCGGGTGGCCTGGCTGCGCTGGCTGCTCTCCCCCGAGGGCTCGCTGGGCGCCACCGTGGTGCTCCTGGCCGGCACCATCGGCCTGGCCACGGCCTGGCTGCGGGTCCGGCCGCGCAGCGACCGCCCGGCGCCCCCGATGCGCGCCACCATCGTGTGGTGGTCCCTGCCGATGGTGCTGGCACCGCCCCTGTACAGCCACGACGCGTACTCCTACGCGGCCGTCGGGTGGATGCACCGCATCGGCCTCAACCCGTACGAGATGGGGCCGGGGGCCGTCAGCGGCTACTTCCGGCAACAGGTGGACCCCTTCTGGCTGCTCACGCCGACCCCCTACGGCCCGCTCGCCCTGGAGGTGCAGCGCTGGCTGGTGGTCCTCGTCGGTGAGCGTCCGTACCCGGCGGCCGTGGCCATGCGCCTCATGGCCCTGGCCGGCATGGCGCTGCTGCTGTGGGCCATCCCGCGCCTGGCCCGGTGGGTGGGCGTGCGCGGCGACGTGGCCCTGTGGTGGGGCGTGGCCAACCCGCTGACGCTCATGCACTTCGTGGGCGGCGCCCACAACGACGCCCTGATGGTGGGCCTGCTGGCCTTCGCCCTGTGGGTGAGCACGCGGGGCCACCCGTGGTGGTCGCTGGTGCTGGCCTCGGCCCTCATCGCGGCGGCCACCGCCGTCAAGCAGCCGGCAGCCGTCGGTCTGCTGGGCACCACCGCCCTGTGCACCGCCCGCATGCACCCGCACCTGCTCGGGGGACGTCGCTCGAGCCTCCTTCCCACCCCCGGGGAGGCGTGGCTCTCCAAGGCGTGGCCCGACGTGAAGCGCCTCTTCGTGCCCTCCGTCGTGGCCGCGGTGGTCTTCGCCGCCTCGTTCGCCGCCATCACCTGGGCCACCGGGCTCGGCTACGGCTGGATCCCGGCGCTCTCGGTGCCCGGCATGGCCGCGGGCCTGTCCCCCATCAGCCTCATCGGGGGGCTGCTCGCCTCGGTGGCCACTGCCCTGGGCCTGCCCGATGCGGGGCCGGTCGTCAAGGGCGTGCTCAAGTACGCGGCCACGGCCGTCACGGCCTGCATCGTGCTGCTGGCCTCGCTGCGGGTGCTGCGCATCGGCGGCCTGGCCTTCACCGCCTGGACCCTGCTGGCGGTCGCCCTGCTCGGGCAGACGGTGCACCCCTGGTACGTGCTGTGGGGCCTCCCGCTGCTCCCCCTGGCGGGCATGCGCCCGGAGGTGGAGCGCGTCACCCTCTGGCTCACCTACGCCGTCGTGGCCTACAGCCTCTTCGACACCGGTGCCCGCGCCGGCCAGGTGGTCATCGGCCTGGCGTGCGTGGTGGTGCTCTTCTTCATCTTCCGCGGCCGGCAGCCCGGTCAGGACGCGCGCGGGGTCGACCACCGCCTCGACCTCGTCGAGGAGGACCCCGAGGCGCTCTGAGCCGCCGCTCGCCCACTGGGTGCAGCGCCCCGGCCTCAGCCGAACGTGAGCTGCGAGAGGTCGTCCACCACGTGGTCCGGCACCTTCTCCGAGGCGCCCTCGCCGGCGGCCCGCTCGACCTCGGGCCACCCGTGCACGCCGGTGGCCACGAGCACGCTGCGCAGCCCGGCCCGGTTCGCCCCCAGCACGTCGGTCTCCAGCCGGTCCCCGATGCCGGCGACCTCACCGGCGGTGAGCCCCAGCCGCTCCAGGGCCAGCGTGTAGCTGCCGGTCTCGGGCTTGCCGGCCACGAGCGGCTCGCGCCCCGTGGCCCGGGCCACGGCGTCCACGTACGCCCCGTTGCCCGGTGCCACACCCCAGGCGGTCGGCAGGCCGGCGTCCCGGTTGGTGGCCACCCAGGTGGCCCCCCGACTGACGGCGTGCGCGGCGTCGTGCAGCAACTGCAGGGTGACCGTGGGGGCGTAGCCCTGCACGACGGCCCCGGCCTCGATGGGGTCGCTGGTCACCTCGAGGCCCTGGTCCCGGACGGCCCGGTCCAGGGCAGCCGACCCGGCCACGAGCACACGGGTCCCGGGGTCCACGGTCCGGGCGAGCACGTGGCTTCCCGCCATGGCCCCGGTGATCACCTGGTCCGGGGTCATCCGGACACCGTCCTGCTGCAGACGCGCGGCCAGCTCCTCCGGCCCACGGGAGGCGTTGTTCGTGAGGAACACGACGCGCAGTCCGCCGTGCATCCACGCGTTGAGCGACTCCACGGCTGAGTCGAAGACCCGGTCACCGGCGTGCACCACCCCGTCCACGTCGCAGACGAGGCCCCGCACACCCTCCAGGCGCACGGGACCTCGTGTGGGGAGCGAGACGCTCACTCCCGGCCCGCCTCCTCCTCGGCGTCCGGCTCAGTGCCCGGCTCCTCCGTGTGCGGCTCAGGTGCGTCGGCCTCGACCGTGTCGGCCTCCGCCGCGTCCTTGTCGTCCATGGTCCGCCGCCCAGCCTCCGCAGAAGCGGCCTCCCCCTCGGACGGCGTGGGCGCCGCCACGGGCGCCTCCCCCGCATCGGCGGGCGCGAAGTCCTCGAGGTCGTAGAAGACCCCCTCCTCGGGCTCGGGCACGGGGGCCTCACCGGTCTCGCCCACCGATTCGGCCTTCGCGTACCACTGGGCGGCCCGGTCGTCGCCCTGCTCCTGGAGGGCCTCAGCCAGAGCGAACCACAGCCGCCCGGCCATGGGATCGCTCGACTTCACACGGCCCGCGGGCGTCTCCAGCATGGCGACGGCCGCCGCCGGGTTGCCCAGGTCGCGGTGCGCACCGGCCAGCACGATGGCCATCTCCACCAGGCTCTCGGCCGACAGGTGCTGCGCCTCCCGCGACTCCGCGAGCTCCAGCGCCTTCTCGGGGCGCCCCAGACCCCGCTGGCAGTCGGCAACGAGCGGCAGCAGGTGGGTGGTGCCCCCCAGACGCATCGCGGTCCGCAGCTCCCGCAGGGCGTCGGACCACTCACCGCGCGCGTAGTGCACCGTCCCCAGCGCCTCACGGGCCGACGGCACACGCCCGGCACGACGTGACGCGGTCTCCGCGTGGGCCAGGGCGGCGTCGAGGTCCTCGTCGAGGAACAAGTAGGCGCACTCGATGTGGGCTGCCACGCCCTTCATGTTGTCCTTCGACAGCGTCTTCAACTCGTCCCACACCACCTGACCGAGGGCCTGGCCGGTCACACCGTCCGGGATGGCGGGGTCGGGGCGACGTCCCTGCTTGGGCGCCAGGGCGCGCGCACCCGACGAGAAGTTCTCGGGACGGTCCCCGCGTCCGCCGCGCGTCGCGGAGTGACCACGGTCCCCGGCGCCCCGGCCGCCTCGACGGTCGCCGTCACGCCCCCGGAAGCCTCCCCGCTCGTCGCGGCCCCGGCCTGCCCCGGCGCGACCACCCCGTCGTCCCCCGTCGCGGCCTCCTCGCACTCCAGGTCCCCCACCTCGACGGTCCGGGAAGCCACCGGAGCGCCCGCCGCTGCGAGAGCCCCCACGCTCGTCACGGGGACGGCGCCCCCACGTGGAGTCCCCGTCACGCTCAGGGGTCGAGGGGCTGTCAGGTCGATCAGACGTCATGGCGCGATTCTACGCGGGCACCCACCGGGCCCCGGTGGCCCCGCTCCCCACCGCCCCCCCTGGCCCGGTGACCATTCCACCCCCGAACCCCCGCGTACCGGGTTCTCGTCAGGCCACTTGGGTGGCTGCTCGTCAGGGCACCACCACCTGGTGCCTCCCGGGCCCACGGCGCGTCCCCGCCCACGGATGAACCCCCGGGCCCCACGCCAACAGCGACCCGCCAGACGGAAATAATCCCGGGAATGGTTTCAGCCCCGCCCAACAA
>NZ_KV824508.1:7501-7709 GCF_001816045.1 Kytococcus sp. HMSC28H12 | reverse complement strand
GAGCCCCGCGCGAGCGGGGATGAGCCGGTCGTGGGCACGGTGCTGGTCGGCGCGGTGACGTGAGCCCCGCGCGAGCGGGGATGAGCCCCTGAGCGAGGCGAACCTTTCCGGCATGGACTTGTGAGCCCCGCGCGAGCGGGGATGAGCCCGCGACCTGCAGCCACGGCCGCTCACGCAGCGCGTGAGCCCCGCGCGAGCGGGGATGAGC
>NZ_KV824508.1:7092-7481 GCF_001816045.1 Kytococcus sp. HMSC28H12 | reverse complement strand
GAGCCCCGCGCGAGCGGGGATGAGCCGTTCCAGGCGCTCGGCTCGCGGTCGAGGTCGCTGTGAGCCCCGCGCGAGCGGGGATGAGCCCTTTACGAAGGCGACTCCCTCGCCATGCTCCAGTGAGCCCCGCGCGAGCGGGGATGAGCCGTCTGTTGGCTGGGGGTCGCACTCCTACCTCCAGTG
This sequence comes from Kytococcus sp. HMSC28H12, assembly GCF_001816045.1. Taxonomy (NCBI): domain Bacteria; kingdom Bacillati; phylum Actinomycetota; class Actinomycetes; order Micrococcales; family Kytococcaceae; genus Kytococcus; species Kytococcus sp. HMSC28H12. The sequence continues at coordinate 7,298 of NZ_KV824508.1, read as the reverse complement.
AGCCCCGCGCGAGCGGGGATGAGCCGTTGGAGACCCGCGGGCTCCTCGCCGACCTGCCGTGAGCCCCGCGCGAGCGGGGATGAGCCCACCGTGGTCTGGGACTGGCCGGGCTCGGTGAAGTGAGCCCCGCGCGAGCGGGGATGAGCCCACCGACCCCACCAACGAGCAGGCATGGACCGGGTGAGCCCCGCGCGAGCGGGGATGAG
>NZ_KV824508.1:6679-7072 GCF_001816045.1 Kytococcus sp. HMSC28H12 | reverse complement strand
GTGAGCCCCGCGCGAGCGGGGATGAGCCCATGGGGGCCGGGAGGGTTCGCATCGCGTGCAGGTGAGCCCCGCGCGAGCGGGGATGAGCCCGCCCTGCGCATCACCATGAAGGACGGGACAACGTGAGCCCCGCGCGAGCGGGGATGAGCCCGTGATCGCCGTGGTGCGGTCGGGGTTGTCTACGTGAGCCCCGCGCGAGCGGGGATGAGCCCGTGTCGCCGGCCTCAGGGTCCACCGGCGGCATGTGAGCCCCGCGCGAGCGGGGATGAGCCGGAGACGCCCTCCATGCGGAGGGGGCTGGCCGGGTGAGCCCCGCGCGAGCGGGGATGAGCCCTGGGCGCGGAACACGGCCACGGTGTCCACGACGTGAGCCCCGCGCGAGCGGGGATGAGC
>NZ_KV824508.1:6327-6659 GCF_001816045.1 Kytococcus sp. HMSC28H12 | reverse complement strand
CGTGAGCCCCGCGCGAGCGGGGATGAGCCGCACACCTAGGAGCCACCGCCCCCATGCACACCGTGAGCCCCGCGCGAGCGGGGATGAGCCCCCACGGCATCGCCGTGACGAAAGAGGAGTTGAGTGAGCCCCGCGCGAGCGGGGATGAGCCGGTCTCGGAGGTCTGGCGGCCCCGGTGGCGGAAGTGAGCCCCGCGCGAGCGGGGATGAGCCCACCTCGTGGGAGGTCCGGAGGGGGACGGCGTGGTGAGCCCCGCGCGAGCGGGGATGAGCCCCGGGGGCGGCGACCCGACCCCTCGCGCGTCCAGTGAGCCCCGCGCGAGCGGGGATGAG
>NZ_KV824508.1:6095-6307 GCF_001816045.1 Kytococcus sp. HMSC28H12 | reverse complement strand
GTGAGCCCCGCGCGAGCGGGGATGAGCCCTCGTCGCCCGGGTTCACGTCCTTCACGCCCGCGTGAGCCCCGCGCGAGCGGGGATGAGCCGTCGTCGGCGTCGTCGCCCAGGGCGGGGATGATGTGAGCCCCGCGCGAGCGGGGATGAGCCGTGGCCGGTGACGCCCTCGAACGCGTCCCACTCGTGAGCCCCGCGCGAGCGGGGATGAGCCC
>NZ_KV824508.1:5741-6075 GCF_001816045.1 Kytococcus sp. HMSC28H12 | reverse complement strand
TGAGCCCCGCGCGAGCGGGGATGAGCCCCCGCCCTCCCCCTCCCCCGCATGGGACGCGTTCGTGAGCCCCGCGCGAGCGGGGATGAGCCGTCACCGTCTTCTTCTTGGTCATGATCTGTCCTGTGAGCCCCGCGCGAGCGGGGATGAGCCGTGCTCGCGGCGGGTGGCGAGCCGGTCGGACTGGTGAGCCCCGCGCGAGCGGGGATGAGCCCAGGAACTCCCCCGGCGCGCGAACATCCAGGAGGTGAGCCCCGCGCGAGCGGGGATGAGCCACACCCCGGAGCCCTCGTTCTGAGAGACCCGGGCGTGAGCCCCGCGCGAGCGGGGATGAGCC
>NZ_KV824508.1:4470-4741 GCF_001816045.1 Kytococcus sp. HMSC28H12 | reverse complement strand
GTGAGCCCCGCGCGAGCGGGGATGAGCCGTTCTGCACCTCGGCGGCAGACAGGAACACCATGTGAGCCCCGCGCGAGCGGGGATGAGCCCCTTGATCTGAGCAAGGAGGGGCTAATGCCCAAGTGAGCCCCGCGCGAGCGGGGATGAGCCCACGAACTCCCCCGGCGCCCGGCCCGCAACCAGGTGAGCCCCGCGCGAGCGGGGATGAGCCGGCTTCGACGCCCTGCATGTTGGCGTGGCTCAGGTGAGCCCCGCGCGAGCGGGGATGAGC
>NZ_KV824508.1:0-4450 GCF_001816045.1 Kytococcus sp. HMSC28H12 | reverse complement strand
GAGCCCCGCGCGAGCGGGGATGAGCCCACCACCCACCTGCTTCGTCCCTCCGAGGTGGGGTGAGCCCCGCGCGAGCGGGGATGAGCCCTGGGCGTGGTACGACGCCAAGGGTGGACTCGTGTGAGCCCCGCGCGAGCGGGGATGAGCCCACCTCGTGATGCGCGACGAGGACGGGGCCGTGCGTGAGCCCCGCGCGAGCGGGGACGAGCCGCCAGGTTGTCGGCGCTCTTCGGCATCCTCGGCATCAGCCCTGCGGGAGCGGGGTTGAGCCCATGTTGGGGTAGAAGGCCCGCGTGATCTCCATGTGAGCCCCGCGCCAGCGGGGATGGGCCAGCATAGGTGGCCATGTGCGGCCCGCTGCCGTTCATGCGCGCCGTGCGCCGCACCCTCATGGAAAAGGGCGTGGACCCCCGCAACATCTCCTACGAGGTGTTCGGCCCGGACCTGTGGGCCCAGGACCCGGACAACGACGCCGCCGAGCAGAAGGTGCAGCTGAACGCCGCTCTGGCCTGACCTTCCCTGTGCTCCACCGGGGCCTCCTCCGCGCCGTGCGGGGGAGGCCCCAACATTTGGTCAAGACCTCGGCAGGAGTCCGTCTGCGGCCTTGAGGGGCCCTGTGGCGCAACGCACGATGGCGGGGCCGGAGCCCCCTCCCTGCGCCGGCCCCGCCCAGCGGGCGGTCCCCCATCCAAGGAGAAAGACCATGCGTCGCACAACGCTGAGCGCCCTCATCGCCTCCCCGGTGGCCGCCGTCTCGCTGGCGGGCCTGGCCCTGTCGTCCACCGCCATGGCCGACAGCCCCGACCTCGGCCCCGAGTCGGCCGCCGTCGTCGACTACCAGGCCCCCAACGGGGGTGTGGACAGCTCCACCCGCTACGTGGTGACCACCGCCGCCGAGAGGGCCGAGCACTTCGGTGCCACCACCGCCCTGGGCACGGTGAAGGACGCCTCCGGCCAGAACCTGGTGATCTCCCGCACCACCGCCGACCAGATCGCCCGCATGAACCACGGCGAGGCCGGCGAGCGCGGCCCGGGCTTCCGCTCCTTCGCCACCCGGGCCGAGGCCGAGGCGTTCGTGGAGAACGACCGCACCGCCCAGACGGTGGGCGCCGCGCTGGACCTGCCGCCGGTGGACAACCAGGACACGGTGAACCCGTGGCTGGACGCGGTGCAGGAGGAGAGCATCCGCAAGACCATCACCGACCTCTCCACCACCTGGCCCAACCGCTACTACGCCTCCAGCCACGGCAAGGCCGCCGCCGCCTACGTGCACGACGCGTGGACCAAGGTGGCCGGCGACCGCGAGGACGTGACCGTGGCCTACGACGAGTCGTGCGGCTCCGACTGCGGCAACCAGTCCAACGTGACCATGACCGTCAAGGGCACCGAGAACCCCGAGGAGATCGTCGTCATCGGCGCGCACTTCGACTCGGTCTCCAATGCCGGCCAGGGCGACGACATGGACGCCCCGGGTGCCGACGACAACGCCTCGGCCACCGCCACCGTCACCGAGGTGGCGCGGGTGGCGCTGGAGAGCGGCTGGAAGCCGAAGCGCACCGTGGTGTTCGCCGCCTACGCCGCCGAGGAGGTGGGTCTGGTGGGTTCCAACGCCATGGCCCAGTCCTTCGCCAGCGAGGGCAAGAACGTGGTGGGCGTGCTCAACCTGGACATGACCAACTACGACGGTGGTGACACCGACATGTCCGTGATGGAGGACAACGTCAACACCGAGCTGACCGCCTTCAACAAGGAGGTCTTCGCCACCTACCTGGAGCCCAAGGGCATGACGCTGGGCGCCATCTCCTGCGGCTACGGCTGCTCGGACCACTCCTCGTGGACCTCGGCCGGCTACCCGGCCTCGATGATGAGCGAGACCGAGCTGTTCCCCTACATCCACACCGCCTACGACACCCTGGAGAACTCCGGCGGCACCGCCGAGCACTCGGTGAAGTTCGCCCAGTTCGGCCTCGCGTTCCTCGGCGAGATGGCCAAGACCGGCGCCTGATCCCCCTCCGCCCGGGTTTGTGTGTGGGCCCGGGCACCAGGCGCTCCGCTTCGAGCCCCACCCCTGAGCGGGGGTGGGGCTCGAAGTCCTTGCGGGGGGGTCAGGAGGCCGGTCTCAGGGGCACTCCTGGCCGTGGGGCATCGCCAGCAGACGCCGAGCGGGGGTGAGTGAACCCTTGCGCCCGCTCTCCTCGTGGTACTCGATGGTGAGGTGGTCCTCCGTGGTGTGGTCGCCGGTCACCTCGAGGACGACCGCCACCCGCTTGGACTCACCGGGGGCGAGTGTGGGTGAGCTGTCCCCCGGGCGAGGAGGGATGTCCGGGGAGGCGGCTGCGGCGTACAGGTACTCGTCCATCCCGACGAGGAACCAGTCACGCACCGTCTGGCCCGACCGGTCGGGCATCTCCACGCGGTCCACCGTCAACGTGACATCCCCATTGTTCGTGATCATCTGGGTTGCGAACATCTTGAGTTGGTCCGGTTTGGGTCCTGCCGGGCCACGGGTGCGAGCTCCGCTGTCGGGCGCGGTGAGTGCTGTGGACGGGTGCGGCCAAACCCCCCAGACAGCGGCCGCCGCGAGGAGAAGGACCCCCACAGCGGTCGCTGCCGAGAGCACCAGGTGTCGTGTAGAACGCATCGCCGCTCCTTGCGACTCCTGCGGTGACCCGAGTGGTCCCCGCCGTCGGGAAGAGAATCCGGCCACGGGTGGCTGCCCACAAGGGCCGAGGGGAATCGTGTTCGAATCGTGACCGCCCCGGAGCTCTGTTCAGCGTGCCGGCGCCCTCACCAGGGGTGGGGCTCGAAGTCCTTGAGGAACACGCCGTACAGGTCCTCGCCGGCCTCACCGCGCACGATGGGGTCGTAGACGCGCGCGGCGCCGTCCACCAGGTCCAGCGGGGCGTGCCAGCCCTCGGCGGCGATGCGCAGCTTCTCGTGGTGCGGCCGCTCGTCGGTGATCCAGCCGGTGTCCACGGCGGTCATCAGGATGCCGTCGGTCTCCAGCATCTCCTTGGCCGAGGTGCGGGTGAGCATGTTGAGTGCGGCCTTGGCCATGTTGGTGTGCGGGTGGCCCGAGCCCTTGTAGCGGCGGGAGAACTGCCCCTCCATCGCCGAGACGTTGACCACGTACGAGCGGCGCGCGCCGGCCTGGACGGCGGCGGCCAGCGCCGGGCGCAGGCGGCTCACCAGCAGGAACGGTGCCACCGAGTTGCACAGCTGCACCTCCAGCAGCTCCATCGGGTCCACCTCCTGCACCTTCTGCGTCCACGAGTTCTGGGTGGCCACGTCCGGCAGCAGGCCCCCCGCATCCAGCGCGGTGCCCGCCCGGTGGGCCTCCAGGCTGGCCGACCCGGCACGCAGGGCCAGGCGCGTCATGTCCGATGCGGTGAGCGCGCCCCCCTCCACGTGCGCCACCGCGTGCTCGCTCAGCGAGCCGACCAGCGCCGCCGGGTGCGCCTCGCTGATGCGGTCGAAGGCCAGCATCGAGGGGCGCAGCTCGTCGCCGACCAGCGGCTGCTTCTCGCCCTCGGTGAGGTGGGAGTACGAACCCGGCGTGCGGCGCACCGTCTGGCACGCGTTGTTGATGAGGATGTCGAGCGGCCCGCCGGCGGCCACCTCGTCGGCCAGGGCGATCACCTGGGTGGGGTCGCGCAGGTCGATGCCCACGATGTGCAGACGGTCGATCCAGTCGGCCTGGTCCGGCTGGGCGGCGAAGCGGCGCGCGGCGTCCCGGGGGAAGCGCGTGGTGATGGTGAGCTCCGCGCCGTCGCGCAGCAGCATGAGGGCGATGTACATGCCGATCTTGGCGCGGCCACCGGTGAGCAGGGCGCGCTTGCCGCGCAGGTCCGTGTGCTGGTCGCGGCGGGCGTGGCTGTCGCCGGCGCAGTCCGGGCAGAGCCAGTGGTAGAAGGAGTCGACCGCGGTGAACTTCTGGTGGCAGATGTAGCAGCCGCGCGGGATGTTCAGGTGGCCGATGACGTGCCCGGGCCCGGCCAGGCCGGTGGGGGTCTCCAGCAGGATGCCGGCCGTCTCGTCGTCGATGCGCTGCGGGCTGCCGGTGGCGGTGCGCTCCATGAGGCGCTGGTCGGCCTCGAGCAGGGGCTGGCGCTCGGCGCGGCGGGCCTCCGCGCGGCGTGCCTTGCGGACGGCCTTGTACATGCGGCCCGCGGCGCGCTTGACGGTCTCGATGTCCGGGTGGCCCTTGGGCAGCTCGTGCAGCTGGCCGAGCACGCGCAGGGTGGCCTCGAGGTCCGCCGGGTCGATGCCGGGGTGGTCGGTGGCGGGGTCCTCCGGGGCCAGGCCCTCGGCGGCGGCGTCGGTGTCGTGCGTGGCGTCGGCGGGGGTCACGTCATCGGGCTGGTGGGGCTGTGGGGGCTGGTCGGGCACGGGGCGCATCGTAGGTGCCCTGGCCGGTCCGAGCCCCCCGATCCGGTCGGGCGGCCGGCGC
>NZ_KV824507.1:0-871 GCF_001816045.1 Kytococcus sp. HMSC28H12 | reverse complement strand
CGTCGGGGGCGGGCCCGGTGGCCGGGCTCGCCCTGGCCCGGCGGATGGCGATGCTCACCTACCGCAGCGCCGACGGCCTCGAGGAGCGCTTCGGGGAGGGGTCGCCGGGCACCTGCGCCTCGGGTGGCTCGGTGACGGCCTGGCTGGACCACCACGGGGACTCGTTCGTGCGGCGCTTCGACGCCGGGGCGTACCTCGCCCTCATCGACGCGATGGCGAGCCACGACGTGGGGCGCGGGCGCGGGGGAGTGCCGGCGGCCCTGGCCGCCGTCCACGCCCGGGTGACGGCGGTGGGCGTGAGCAGCGACCGGCTGGTGCGCCCCGAGGAGGTGCGCCGGGTGGCGGCGCTCGCCGGGGGCCGCTACCTGCAGGTGGAGTCCGCCAGCGGCCACGACGGGTTCCTCACCGAGACCGAGGCCGTGGCGGGGCTGCTGGGCTCGGTGCTGGCCTGAGCGAGGGTGGCAGGGCGTGCGCGGCCCGGGTCGTGGACAACCTGCCTGACCGTGCCACGATGCGCGCCATGACACGCGTGCTGGGAGTGCTGGGTGCCATCGAGGCCGAGGTGGTGGCGCTGCGGGCGGCGCTGGAGGACGCCCACGAGGAGGTGGTGCTCGGCCTGACCGTCACCCGCGGCGTGCTCGACGGCATCCCCCTCGTGCTGGCGCGGTGCGGCGTGGGCAAGGTCAACGGGGCCCTGGGTGCCGCGGCCCTGCGGGTCGCCGGGGCCGAGGCGGTGCTCTTCACCGGGGTGGCCGGCGGCATCGCGCCGGGGGTGGCCGTCGGGGACCTCGTGGTGGCCGATGACGTGGTGCAGCACGACGTGGACGTCACCCCGCTGGGCCGCGGGCCCGGCGAGCTCCTCGGCGAGCCG
>NZ_KV824506.1:0-1197 GCF_001816045.1 Kytococcus sp. HMSC28H12 | reverse complement strand
GGGCCGACCCCGCACGGGGTCGGCCCTTCGTCGCGTGAGGGGGTGTCAGCCCTGGATGAGGCCCTTCTCGCGCACGGTGTCGCGCTCCTCGGCCAGCTCGGCCACGGAGGCGTCGATCCTGCCGCGGGAGAACTCGTCGATCTCCAGGCCCTGCACGATCTCCCAGGTGCCGTTCTTGGTGGTCACCGGGAAGGAGGAGATGAGGCCCTCGGGCACGCCGTAGGAGCCGTCGGAGCACACGGCCATGGACGTCCAGTCGCCCTCGGCGGTGCCCTGCAGCCAGGTACGGGTGTGGTCCATGGTGGCGGTGGCGGCGGAGGCGGCCGAGGACGAGCCGCGGGCCTCGATGATGGCCGCGCCGCGCTGCGCCACGGTGGGGATGAAGTCGTTCTCCAGCCACGCCTGGTCGTCCACGACCTCGGCGGCCGGCTTGCCGTTGATGGTGGCGTGGAAGATGTCCGGGTACTGGGTGGCCGAGTGGTTGCCCCAGATGGTCATGCGCTGGATGTCGGTGGTGCGCACGCCGGCCTTGGTGGCCAGCTGGGCCTTGGCGCGGTTGTGGTCCAGGCGGGTGAGGGCCGAGAAACGCTCGGTGGGGATGTCGGGTGCGTTGTTCATGGCGATGAGCGCGTTGGTGTTGGCCGGGTTGCCGGTGACGGTGATGCGGATGTCGTCGGCGGCCACCTCGTTGAGGGCCTGGCCCTGGCCGGTGAAGATCTGGCCGTTGGCCTCGAGCAGGTCCGAGCGCTCCATGCCCTTGCCGCGCGGGCGGGCGCCCACCAGCATCGCGACGTTGGCGCCGTCGAACACCTTCTTGGCGTCGTCGCCGATCTCCACGCCCGACAGCAGCGGGAAGGCGCTGTCCTCGAGCTCCATCACGACGCCCTCGAGGGCGGGGAGGGCCGGGGTGATCTCGAGCAGGCGGAGCTGGACGGGGGTGTCCGGGCCGAGCAGCTCGCCCGCGGCGATGCGGAAGAGCAGGGAGTAGCAGATCTGGCCGGCGGCGCCGGTCACGGCGACCTTGACGGGCTGGGTCACGAGAACCTCCTGTGTCAGACGTGGAACCGGTCACAACCGTACTGCCCGGGCCGGGGGGTCACCGCACCGGTGGTGGGCGGAGGACGTGCGAGCCGGTGGGTGGGGAGGACTGGGCCGGCTCGGCTGGCGGGGCTGTGGACGGGACGGGATGGGCGCTGC
>NZ_KV824505.1:0-7123 GCF_001816045.1 Kytococcus sp. HMSC28H12 | reverse complement strand
CCCGGCGGGCGCGCCCGCGCTCACGCCCCGCTCCCGACCGGCCCGCGCCCCACCAGGTCCAGCGCGACGGCGTGCGCCTGCAACGGCTTCACGCCGAAGTCCGCGGTCTGCAGCGACTCGATGGCCTGCACCGCGGCGCCCAGCTGCTGCACCGTGGTGATGATCGGCACACCCGCCGAGGCCGTGGCGGCCCGGATCTCGTAGCCGTCGGCCCGGGCGTCGCGGCCCGACGGGGTGTTGACCACCATCGCCACCTCACCGGAGGTGATCTGGTCCACGACGGTGGGCTCGCCGTCGGGCCCCCGGCCCTCGCTGCGCTTGCGCACCACCTGGGCCTCCACCCCGTTGCGGCGCAGCACCTCCACGGTGCCGGCGGTGCCCACGAGCGTGAACCCGAGGTCCGCCAGCCGCTTGACCGGGAAGATCATGCCGCGCTTGTCGCGGTTGGCCACCGAGACGAACACGGTGCCGCTCGTCGGCAGCGGGGTGGTCTTGCCCATCTCCGCCTTGGCGAAGGCCGCGCCGAAGCTCGTGTCGACGCCCATCGCCTCGCCGGTGGAGCGCATCTCCGGGCCGAGAAGGCTGTCCACCACCTGGCCCTCGCGGGTGCGGAAGCGCTTGAAGGGCAGCACCGCGGCCTTCACCGACACCGGGGAGTCCACCGGGAGCGATCCGCCGTCCAGGTGCTCCGGCAGCAGGCCCTGCTCGGTGAGCGAGGCGATGCTCTCCCCCATCATGATGCGGGAGGCGGCGCGGGCCAGCGGCACGCCGGTGGCCTTGGAGACGAACGGCACCGTGCGGCTGGCGCGCGGGTTGGCCTCGAGGACGTACAGCACGCCCTGGGCGAGGGCGAACTGCACGTTGAGCAGGCCCCGCACCCCGATGCCCTCCGCCAGGGCCCGCGTGGCCTCGCGCACCCGGTCGAGCTCCTCGGTGCCCAGGGTCACCGGCGGGATGACGCAGGCCGAGTCGCCGGAGTGGATACCGGCCTCCTCGATGTGCTCCATGACGCCGCCGAGGTACATGTCGGTGCCGTCGTAGAGCGCGTCCACGTCGATCTCGACGGCCTCGTCGAGGAAGCGGTCCACGAGGATCGGCTTGTCCGGGGTCACCAGCGCGGCGCGCTGCACGTAGTCGGTCAGCGACTCGTCGTCGTACACGATCTCCATGCCACGGCCGCCGAGCACGTAGCTCGGGCGCACCAGCACCGGGTAGCCGATCTCGCGGGAGATCTCCACGGCCTCCTCGGCGGAGAAGGCGGTACCGAAGCGCGGGGCGGCCAGGCCGGCCTCGGCCAGCACGCGACCGAAGTGCCCGCGGTCCTCGGCCCGGTCGATGGCCTCCGGGGAGGTGCCCACGATGGGCAGGCCGGCGTCGGCCAGCTCCTGGGCCAGGCCGAGCGGCGTCTGCCCCCCGAGCTGCACGATGACGCCCGCCACGGGACCGGCGGTGAGCTCGGCGTGGTAGACCTCCAGCACGTCCTCGAGGGTCAGCGGCTCGAAGTAGAGCCGGCTCGAGGTGTCGTAGTCGGTGGAGACGGTCTCCGGGTTGCAGTTGACCATCACCGTGTCGTAGCCGGCCTCGCGCAGGGCGAAGCTGGCGTGCACGCACGAGTAGTCGAACTCCACGCCCTGCCCGATGCGGTTGGGCCCGGAGCCGAGGATGAGCACGGCCGGGTTCTCGCGCGGGGCCACCTCGGTCTCGGCGTCGTAGCTCGAGTAGTGGTACGGCGTCCGGGCGTCGAACTCCGCCGCGCAGGTGTCCACCGTCTTGTAGACCGGGCGGATGCCCAGCGCGTGGCGCACCCCGCGCAGCACCGCCTCGTCCATGCCCAGCAGGGCGGCCAGCTGGGCGTCGCTGAACCCGTGGCGCTTGGCGTGGGCCAGCACCTCCGGGCGCAGGCGGCCGTTGCGGGCCACGTCGGCGGCGATGGCATCGGCGGCGTCGTTGAGCAGCGCCACCTGGTCGAGGAACCACGGGTCGATGCCGGTGACCTCGTGCAGCGTCTCCACGCTCGCCCCGCCCCACAGGGCGCGCTGCACCTGGCGCAGGCGCCCGTCGGTGGGGGTGCCCACGGTCGTCAGCAGCTGCTCGAGCTCCTCGGCGTCCGGGCGGTCCTCGGGAGTCCAGTCGAAGGACGAGCCCTTGGCCTCGGTGGAGCGCAGCGCCTTCTGCAGGGCCTCGGTGAAGTTGCGGCCGATCGCCATCGCCTCGCCCACGGACTTCATCGTCGTGGTGAGCTCGGGGTCGGCGGCCGGGAACTTCTCGAAGGCGAAGCGGGGCACCTTGACCACCACGTAGTCCAGGGTGGGCTCGAAGGACGCCGGCGTGGAACCGGTGATGTCGTTGGGCACCTCGTCGAGCGTGTACCCGATGGCCATCTTGGCCGCGATCTTGGCGATCGGGAAGCCGGTGGCCTTGGACGCCAGCGCCGAGGAGCGGCTCACGCGCGGGTTCATCTCGATGACGATGACGCGCCCGTCCTCGGGGTTCACCGCGAACTGGATGTTGCAGCCGCCGGTGTCCACGCCCACCTCGCGGATGACGGCGATGGCCACGTCGCGCAACTTCTGGTACTCGCGGTCGGTGAGGGTCAGGGCCGGCGCCACGGTGATCGAGTCACCGGTGTGCACGCCCATCGGGTCGAGGTTCTCGATGGAGCACACGACCACCACGTTGTCCGCGCGGTCGCGCATCACCTCGAGCTCGTACTCCTTCCACCCGAGGATCGACTCCTCGATGAGCACCTCGGTGGTCGGCGAGTCGCGCAGGCCGGCCTCGCCCATGCGGCGCAGCTCGGCCTCGTCGTGGGCGAAGCCGGAGCCCAGACCGCCCATGGTGAACGAGGGGCGCAGCACCAGCGGGTAGCCCATCTCGTCGGCGGCGGCCATGATCTCGTCCATCGTGTGGCAGATCACCGAGCGGGCCACGTCGGCGCCGCAGCGCTCCACCACGCCCTTGAACAGCTGGCGGTCCTCGCCCAGCTGGATGGCCTCCACGTTGGCACCGATGAGGGGGCAGTCGTACTTCTCCAGCACGCCCGCTTCGTGCAGGGCGATGGCGCAGTTCAGGGCCGTCTGCCCGCCGAGGGTGGCCAGCACGGCGTCGGGGCGCTCGGCGGCGATGATGCGCTCCACCACCTCGGGGGTGATGGGCTCCACGTAGGTGGCGTCGGCGAACTCCGGGTCGGTCATGATCGTGGCCGGGTTGGAGTTGATGAGGACCACGCGCAGGCCCTCCTCCTTGAGCACGCGGCAGGCCTGCGTGCCGGAGTAGTCGAACTCGCACGCCTGGCCGATGACGATCGGGCCGGAGCCGATGACCAGGACGGACCGGATGTCGGGATTGCGGGGCATCAGCGCACCTCTCCTGCGGGGGTGGACGGGGCGGCCGCGGCGCCGAGCCGCGCGGTCTGCGCGCTGCGATCGGCGGGGCGGCGGGTGGTCATGAGCTCCACGAAGCGGTCGAACAGGTACTCGCTGTCGTGGGGGCCGGCGGCGGCCTCGGGGTGGTACTGCACGGAGAAGGCAGGGCGGTCGAGCATCTCCAGCCCCTCCACCACCTGGTCGTTGAGCCCCACGTGGGAGACCCACACCCGGCCCCAGTCCTCGCGGTGCGGCACGGTGACCGCGGCGTCCAGCGGGGCGTCCACGGCGAACCCGTGGTTCTGGGCGGTGATCTCCACCTTGCCGGTGGTGCGGTCCATCACCGGCTGGTTGATGCCGCGGTGGCCGAAGTCCAGCTTGTAGGTGCCGAAGCCCAGGGCCCGGCCGAGCAGCTGGTTGCCGAAGCAGATGCCGAAGAAGGGCACCTCGGCCTCCAGGACGCCGCGCAGCAGCTCCACGGCGGTGTCGGCGGTGGCCGGGTCGCCCGGCCCGTTGGAGAAGAACACCCCGTCGGGGCCGGACTGCGCGGTGACGCCCGGCACGGCGAGCACGTCCGAGAGCGTGGAGCTGGCCGGCAGCACGTGCACCTCGATGCCGCGGGCGGCCAGCAGCCGCGGGGTGTTGCTCTTGATGCCGAGGTCCACGGCGGCCACGGTGAACCGGTGCTCCCCCACGGCCGGCACCACCACGGGGGTGGGCGTGGAGACGGTGCTGGCCAGCTCGCGGCCGGCCATCGCCGGGGCGGAGCACACCTCGGCCACGAGGTCCTGGACCGGGCGGCCGGCGGCCTCCCCGGTGAACACGCCGGCCCGCATCGCGCCGCGGGTGCGCAGGTGGCGGGTCAGGGCGCGGGTGTCGACCCCGGCCAGACCGACCACGCCCTGGCGCTCGAGCTCGTCCTCCAGGGTGCGCTGGCTGCGCCAGTTGCTCGGGCGCAGGGCCGGGTCGCGCACCACGAGGCCCTCCACGAAGATACGGCGGGACTCGTCGTCCTCGTCGTTCCAGCCGGTGTTGCCCACGTGCGGCGCCGTGAGGGCCACGATCTGCCCGGCGAAGCTCGGGTCGGTGAGGGTCTCCTGGTAGCCGGTCATGCCGGTGGTGAAGACGATCTCGCCCAGCGTGGTACCGCGGGTGCCCCAGGCGTGGCCGGCGAAGGTCTCGCCGTCCTCCAGGACGAGCAGGCCGGGTTCGGGGGTGAAACGGTCCGTGGGTGCGGCGCTCATGCGCGGTCCTCCTGGGTGTGGGCGGGCAGGTCGGGCAGCAGGGAGTGGGTGGGGCGACCGGCGCGCAGGGTGGCCTGCACCACGCCGTGCAGCTGGCGGCCGTGCCACGGGTTGTTCCGGGAGCGGGACAGCGACGCGTCGCGGTCCACGGTCCACACGGCCGAGGGGTCGAACAGCGTGAGGTGCGCCGGGGCGCCCACGACGAGCCCCTGGCCCTGCCGGCGCTCCCCCTCCAGCTCGTCCAGCCGCGCGATGCGGGCCGGCGCACTGGACATCACGCGGGCCACGTCGGCCCAGTCCAGCAGGCCGCTGCGCACCATCACCTCGTGCACCACCGGCAGGGCGGTCTCCAGGCCGAGCATGCCGAAGGCGGCGTCGACGAAGGCGTGCTCCTTGTCGTGCGTGGCGTGCGGGGCGTGGTCAGTGGCCACGGCGTCGATGGTCCCGTCGGCCAGGGCCTCGCGCAGCGCCTGCACGTGCTCGTCGGGGCGCAGCGGAGGGTTCACCTTGAAGACCGGGTCGAAGCCGGTGAGCAGGTCGGTGGTCAGCGCCAGGTGGTGGGGGGTCACCTCGGCGGTCATGCGGATGCCCTGGGACTTGGCCCAGCGGACCACCTCCACCCCGCCGGCCGTCGTCACGTGGGCGACGTGCACGCGGCCGCCGGTGTGCTTGGCCAGCATCGCGTCACGGGCGATGACGGTCTCCTCGGCCACCTGCGGCCAGCCGGGCAGCCCGAGGCGCCCGGAGACCTCACCCTCGTGGCAGCAGGCCGTGCCGTCGGCCAGGCGCGGGTCCTGGCTGTGCTGGCTGATGACGCCGTCCACCCCGCGCAGGTACTCCAGCGCGCGGCGCATCAGGCGCGCGTCGTGCACGCACTTGCCGTCGTCGCTGAAGACACGGACGCGGGCCACGGAGCGGGCCATGAGCCCCAGCTCGGCGAGCTCCTCGCCGGCGAGCCGCTTGCTCACGGCGCCCACCGGGTGCACGTCCACCAGCCCGGCACGGCGGCCCAGGTCGGCCACGTGCTCGGCCTTCTCGGCGGTGTCGGTGACGGGGTTGGTGTTGGCCATGGCCAGCACGGCCGTGAACCCGCCGGCGGCCGCGGCGCGCGAGCCGGTCTCCACCGTCTCGGCGTCCTCGCGACCGGGCTCGCGCAGGTGCACGTGCAGGTCAACCAGCCCGGGCAGCGCCACCAGGCCGGAGGCGTCCACGCGCTGGGTCCCAGCGGGCGCCTGCTCGGCGGCGCCGGCCCCCGCGGCGGCGAGCACGCCGTCCACCAGCAGGAGGTCGCCGACGCCCGCGCCGGCCAGGTCCGCGCCCTGGATGAGTCGAGCGGTGGTCATGCGTTCTCTCCGTCCGTTCCGTTGAGCAGGTGGTCGAGCACCGCCATGCGCACGGCCACGCCGGCGCTCACCTGGTCGAGCACGCGGGAGCGCGCGTCGTCGGCGGCCTCGGGGCTGATCTCCAGGCCGCGGTTGAGCGGGCCGGGGTGGCAGATCACCGCGTGGGCCGGCAGGGCGGCCAGGCGGTCGCGGGTGAGGCCGTTGACCACCGTGTACTCGCGCGGCGTGGGGAAGAACCCGCCGGCCATGCGCTCGGACTGCACGCGCAACATCATCACCGCGTCCACCGTGGGCAGCACCGCGTCGATGTCGTGGCTCACGGTGAATCCCTCGGCCTGCGCCCGGGCGTGGATGCCGCTGGGCAGCAGGGTGGGCGGCGAGACGACGGTGACGCGCGCCCCCAGGGTGCGGAGCGTGGCAAGGTTGGAGCGCGCCACGCGGGAGTGGGTGATGTCGCCGACGATCGCCACGTGGCGGCCCTCCAGGTCACCCAGCGCACGGCGCAGGGTGAACGCGTCCAGGAGCGCCTGTGTGGGGTGCTGGTGGGTGCCGTCACCGGCGTTCACCACCGCGGTGCGACGGCCGCGCTCGTCGAGCCAGCCGGCGATCTGCGCCGGCGCCCCTGAGGCCGGGTGGCGCACCACGAGGGCGTCCACCCCCATCGCGGCGATGGTGCTCACGGTGTCGCGCAGCGACTCCCCCTTGCTCACCGAGGAGCCCTTGGCCGCGATGTTGATCGTGTCGGCGCCCAGCCACTTGCCGGCGATCTCGAAGGACGAGCGGGTGCGGGTGGAGTCCTCGAAGAACAGGTTGATGACGGTGCGACCGCGCAGGTCGTCCCGCTTCTTGACCGGGGCGGACTGCAGGGCCATGTGGCCCTCGGCCGCGTCGAGCAGCGCGGTGGTCTGCTCCAGGGTCAGGTCGTCGGTGCTCAGCAGGTGCTTCATCGGGCCTCCCTGGCCAGACGGATGATCTCGACGGCATCGAGGCCGTCCGGGTCGGCCAGGCGGACCTGGACGCGTTCGTCGGCCGCGCTGGGCAGGTTCTTGCCCACGTGGTCGGCACGGATGGGCAGCTCGCGGTGGCCCCGGTCCACCAGCACGGCCAGCCGGATGGCGCGGGGGCGCCCGGCGGCGGAGACGGCGTCCATGGCGGCGCGGACGGTGCGGCC
>NZ_KV824504.1:0-3938 GCF_001816045.1 Kytococcus sp. HMSC28H12 | reverse complement strand
TGGGGAGGGTGCCGGAGTACAGCAGGGAGGGGCTCTGGTCGGCCAGGTCCACCATCTGCAGGGTGTTGCGCAGCTGCAGCCGGTTGAGGCACGAGTGCGCGAACTCGCCGGCCAGCAGGTCCACCCAGTGGTGCTCGGGGAACTCGGACCGGTGCTGCTGGACGCACTCGCGCACCAGGCCCCAGAACTCCTCGCCGGTGAGCAGCCCGTCGGCCTCCAGGCGCGCTGCCAGGAAGCGCAGCACGCCGTCGTACACGTCGGTGAACACCGCCAGGGCGGCCTCGTCCGCCGGCACGTCCACCACGATGCGGCGCGCCTCCTCGGGCACGGCGGCCGGGTCGCCCCCGGCCCGGGGGCCGGCGAACACGGCCACCTCCTCGCCGATGTCCTTGAAGACCGCGCGCACCGGGGACCCGTCGCGCCACACCATGATCACGTTCTCGGTGTGCGGCATGAAGGCCAGGCGATGAACGGTCAGGCAGTGCACCACGGGGCGCAGGTAGGCGTGCAGCAGGCGGCGCACCCACTCGGCCGGCTCCAGCCCGGAGGCGCGCACCATCGCGCTGGCCAGGTGGTGGCCGGCGTGGTCGGTGTGCAGCACCGCGGCGAGCGTGCCGAGGGTCTCCCCCGGCTGCAGCTGCGGCACCGGCGACTCGCGCCAGAGCGCGGCGAGCATCTTGCGCTGCGCCGGCGCGGGACCGGACAGGTTGGCCTCGTGGTAGGCGTCGCCGGTGTAGCCGATGGCGGCCAGCTCCCGGAGCACGGTCAGGCCGCAGCCGCCGCGGGCGGTGGGCAGCGCGTCGGTGCGGTCCGGGTGGGACGGGTCCCCCGCGAGCGCCGGATCGCCCGAGACCACGGTGTGCACCCAGTCGTTGATGGCCGGCGTCACCTGCATGTACGCCGGCGAGAGACCGCGCAGGAAGCCCATGTTCTGCACCGAGAGCGCGGTCTTCACGTAGCACCGCTCGGGGGCGTCGGTGTTGAGGAAGGTGCGGATGGACTGCTGGGCCTGGTAACCGTCGGCCGGCCCCAGCGGCACGATGGCGCCCCGCGCCACCTCGGGCGCGAAGGTCACGGCCACCTTGTGCTCCCACTGCCAGGGGTGCACCGGCAGGTAGAGGTAGTCGGCCGGGTCGTGGCCCGCGGCGCGCAGGGTCGCCGCGAAGCGGTCGCGCGTGGGGGCGTCGAACTCCGCGGCCCAGTGCGCCTCCTCGGTGCGACCGGCGCCAAGAGACAGGTGCGCGGCCCCGCGGGCCACGGCCAGCCACAGCACCTCCACACGCTGCCCGGCCTCGGGGGCGTAGCGCTCGTGGTCGGCCAGCGACCAGCCGATGCGTCCGTTGTTGGCCACGAACGCCGGGTGGCCCTCGGTCATGGCGGCCTCCACCTGCTGGAAGTCGGCGCCCACCAGGTCGGCCGCCGGCAGGGCACGGTGCACGCGCTTCCACGCGGCGCCAGCCAGCGTGGCGGCCACCTCCTCCAGGTAGGTGCCCAGCAGGTGGTCGGGGATGCCGGCCCGCCGCCGCACCCGTGTGACCAGGCGCTGGGCGTCGACCTCCTCGGACACCTCACCGCGCACCACCTCGATGCTGTCGGGGTCCACCACCCAGTGCTCGAGCGCATGGCGGGTGGCGCGGTAACGGTAGGTGGCGGCACCGTCATCGGAGGTGACCGCGTACCAGCCGTCGCCGAGGTCGGTCGGCTCGAGGATGCGCTCGTGGGCGAACTCGCCGAGTGCCTTGGCGGCCACGTGGCGGTGGGCCCACCGCATCGGGCCGGGGGCCAGGTGCGGCGGGGTGAGGGAGACCGCCGCAGGCCGGCGGGACGACGCTGCGGGAGCGGTGGGAGAGTCGGCGGGGAGCACGTCCACGAACTCCTCGCGGCGCAGCAGCGAGAGCATCGCGCTCTTGGGGTTGCCCCCGTCGGTGAAGGTCACCTCGCCCAGCTCGCGGAACCCGACGCGCCGGTTGAGCGCACGGATGCGGTCGTTGCCCACGTCGGGCTCCACCACCACCCGGCGGGCACCGTGGTGGCCCAGGCACAGGTCGCGCACCACACCGGTCATGGCCGATGCGGTGAGCCCCGGCCGGTGCGCGGGCTCACCCGTGGCGTCGGGCGCGGGCGGGGCGACGAGCAGGTGCATGCCCCAGTCGCCGTCCACCAGGTCGAGGCCCACGGCGGTGGCCTGGTCGGCCAGCGGGTGGCGGCGGGGGTCGTAGGTCTCGGCCAGCACCATCGGCTCGCCGTCCACCGTGCCCAGCCAGGCCCACTGGTGGTCGGCGGCGTCCACCGCGGCGTAGTCGGCGGCCACGCGCTCCACGGTGTGCTCGGAGGCGCCCCAGAAGTGCGAGCGCGGGTGGGCGAACCACCGCTGCAGCAGCGGCGCGTGGGTGTCGACGAGCTCGCCCGTGAGCTCGGTCCAGGTGACCACGGGGCCCTCGATGCGGGTGGGGCTCATGCCTGGTCCCCTGCCTCGACGGAGGCGGCATCGGTGGGCGTGACATCGGTGGACGCGGCCTGGGTCCCAGCGACCAGGCCGGACCCGGCGGACGGAGCGCTCGGGTCCGGCGCGCCGAACTGCTGGAAGGCGATCTGCTGCTCGACGGCGAACAGCTCCCGGCCGGTGAGGTCGTTGAGCACCTGCGCGGCACGCCACGGGCCCATGCCCAGGTCGGGCGCCGACAGACCGTGCGTGTGTTCCTCGCCGTTGAGCACACGGATGCGGCGGGCGGCGTCCACGGTGAAGTCCAGCGCCACGTCGTACCGGCCGTCGGGCAGCCAGGAGATGCGGTCACGCACCGGCTCCAGGAAGTCCGGCACCCAGTGCTCGTACCCGGTGGCCAGGACGGTCGCGTCCGAGGTGGTGGTGAAGGGGGTCCCGGTCTCGGTGTGGCGCCAGGCCAGGTGGGCGGTGTCGCCCACGAGCTCGCTGGACTCCAGGGCGCAGGCGGTCCGCATGGTCACCGGCAGGTCGGCACCGTGTTCCACGCGGCGGCGGTACAGCGCCTCGTGGATGGCGTTCACCAGGTCGCCCGAGATGCCCTTGTACAGCGGCAGGTTCTGGCGCCCCAGCCGGTCGCGCTCGGACTGGGGCAGGCCGTGGAAGTAGCGCGTGTACTCCGGGGAGGTCATCTCCAGGGTGAGCTTGGTGTACTCCATCGGGAAGAAGCGGGGCGAGCGCGTGAGCCAGCTGAGGTGCTGCCGGCCCAGGTCGAGCCGCTCCAGCTGGTCGAGGAAGATCTCGGCTGCCGACTGCCCAGAGCCGATGACGGTGACGTGCTCGGCGCCGGCCAGGTGCTCGCGACGGTGCATGTACTGCGAGGAGTGCAGGTGGGCCGCGGCCCCGGGGGCGTCCTCGCCGACGAGGGCCCGGGCCGGTGCGGGCACGCGCGGCCGGGTACCCGTGGCGAGCACGAGGTGTCGGGTGAGGTCCGTGCGCTCGGTGGCGTCGACGGCTGCGGTGCGAGGGGCGGCCGCGGTGGCGGAGTCGGTGCCCTGGTCGACGGGGCAGCCGTCCGCGCCTCGACGGCTCGCGACGGAGGTCACCGCGAACGCGTCGGCGGCCTCGTCGAAGACCACCCTCACCACCTCGCGGCCGAACTCCACGGTCGGCTCCCCGGACGGGGCGCGCAGGCCCTCGGCGACCCAGCGGCAGTACGCGTCGTACTCGGCGCGCAGCGGGGCGAAGTCCTCGCGGATGTAGAAGGGGTACAACCGGCCGGTCTGCTTCAGCCAGTTGAGGAAGCTCCACCGGTTGGTCGGGTCGGCGAGGGTGACGAGGTCGGCCAGGAAGGGCACCTGCAGCGTCGCCCCCTCGATGAGCATGCCGCCGTGCCAGCGGAACCCGGGGGCCGCGTCGAGCACGCGCAGGTCGAGCGGGGCTGCACCGCCGGACGGCGCGCCGGCACCGCCGCGCGGGGCGTCTGCGATGCCGTCGG
>NZ_KV824503.1:0-4213 GCF_001816045.1 Kytococcus sp. HMSC28H12 | reverse complement strand
CGAGTTCAGCACCGGTGCGGTTCTCGATGCGGTGTCAGGCCCAACTCAGCACCGGTGCGGTTCTCGGCCTGCCCACGCCCGGCGGACGCCCCGCCGGCGCACAAAGGTCCGGCTGCGGTCCAGAGGTACACCCCATAGGGCGGATCTACGGACCACAGCCGGACCTCTGCGCGCGCAGGTCCGGCCGACCGGCCCGTCAGAGCTCCACGGCCGTGCCCACCCCGGCCTCCCGGGCCCGGCGCAGCACCTCCTCGGCCACAGTGGCGTCCTGCGCGGCCACGCCCACGGAGTTGTAGAACACCACGTCGCCCTCGCGGGCCCGGCCCGGGTGCGCCCCACAGACCACCCGGCCCAGCGGCACCAGGTCCGCGGCGTCCACGGCACCGGCGTCCACCGCATCGATGATGCTCCCCGCCTGCGCGCACGCGGTGTCCACGTCGTCCACCACCACCAGGTCGGCCCGGCCCACGAGATCGGGGGCCACCTCGCTGCGGTCCGGGGCGAACGACCCCACGGACACCACCAGCGCCCCCGGCCGCACCGGCCCGGCGTCGAGCAGCGGCGTGGTGCTGGTGGTGCACAGCGCCACCACGTCCGACTCCGGCGCCACGGCCGCCAGGTCCGTGGAGGCCTCCGCGGCCAGGCCCAGCTCGTCGCGGGCGCGGGCAGCCAGTTCCTCGGCCGCCTCGGCCCGGCGCCCCACCACGTGCACCGTGGTGAAGGACCGCACGCGCGTCAGCGCCCGCAGGTGCGCCCAGGCCTGCACACCGGTCCCCACCACCGTGAGCACGGCGGCGTCGCGGCGCGCCAGCAGGTCGGTGGCCACGGCGGACCCGGCCGCTGTGCGCGGGGTGGTGAGCGCCGGCCCGTCGAGCAGCGCGATGGGACGGCCGATCGCCCCGTCGAGCACCAACACGGCGCCCTGCACCGGGTCGAGCCCCTGCTGCGGGTTGCCCGGGTGGAAGCCGATCACCTTCACCACGCCGGGCGCCTCCTGCGCGCTGCGGGCGGTGTAGGTCAGCAGCGAGGCGCCGTCGGCCCCGGGCACGGACACCTTGGGCGCCATGCACGCCTCCCCCGTGCCCAGCCGCTCGAAGGCGCGCATCTGCGAGGCGTGCACCCCCTCCAGGTCCAGCAGGTCCTCGATCTCGCGGGCGCTCAGCACCAGCATCTCGTGGCTCATCGTTCCTCCTCGTCGATGGGGTGGGGACGGTCGTCGGGCGCGCCCCGCCCCTCGATGCGGGGCGCCTCGCTCAGGTGCTCGGCGAGCAGCTCGGCCAGGTGCCGGCCCTGCGCGCCACCCAGGTCGTCGGCCTGCAGGCGGCACGAGAAGCCGTCGGTGAGCACCACGTCGTGCCCGCCGCGCCGCAGCGCCGGCAGCAGGTGCTGCTCGGCCACGGCCACCGACACCTCGTAGTGCCCTGCCTCCACGCCGAAGTTTCCGGCCAGCCCGCAGCACCCGGCCAGCGCCTCCACCTGGGCGCCGGCCCCCTCCAGCAGTGCCCGGTCGGCCTCCCACCCCATGACGGCGTGGTGGTGGCAGTGCGGTTGGGCCAGCACGCGCAGCCCGTCCAGGCGGGGCGGTTCCCACCCGACCCGCGCGAGCACCTCGGCCAGCGTGAAGGTGCTGGCGGCCACCCGGCGGGCGGTGTCGTCGGCCAGCAGCTCGACGGCGTCCTTGCGCAGCACGCCGGTGCACGACGGCTCGATGCCGACCACCGGCACCCCGGCCTCCACGTACGGCAGCAGCTGGTCCACGGTGCGCCGCAGCAGCTGGCGGGCGGTGTCGAGCTGCCCGGTGGTGATCCAGGTCAGGCCGCAGCAGGTGCGCCGCGGCAGGAGCTCCACGGTGAGCCCGGCGGCCTCGAGCACGCGCACGGCGGCCGTGGCGGCCTGCGGGGTGAACGCGTTGCTGAAGGTGTCCACGAAGAGCACCACCCGCCCGCTCGATGCCGCGTCCGCCGTCACCGAACGCGCCGCCCGGGCACGGTTCCCCGCATCGGACCAGAAGGGACGCCGCGCGAAGGTGGGCAGCCCCCGCCGCGGGTCGATGCCGGCCACCCGCATCGCACCCGGAACCCGGCGGACCACCTGCATCGCTGCGTTGGCCACGCGGGGCATCCGGCTGGCGGCCACGGTCCACAGCGGCAGCCAGCCGAGCGAGTAGTGCGTCACCGGCCGCAGCCGGCGGCGGTAGGTCTGGTGCAGCACCTCGGACTTCAGCGTGGCCATGTCCACCCCGGTGGGGCAGTCCGACGAGCACCCCTTGCACGAGAGGCACAGGTCCAGCGCGTCGTGCACCGCTGGGGAGTCCACCGTGAGCTCACTGCTGCCGTTGACCACCTCCTGCAGCAGGCGCGCCCGCCCCCGGGTGGAGTGCTCCTCCTCGCGGGTGGCCAGCCAGGACGGACACATCACCGTCTGCGCGCCGTCGAGCACCCCGTCAGCGGTGCACTTGCCCACGCCCGTGCAGCGGTGCACGGCCGCGGAGAAGCTGCCGCCGTCCTCGGGGTAGGCGAACGCCGGGGTGGGCAGGTCGCAGGTGGCACCGGGCAGGCGCAGGTCGGCGTCGAGGGGCGCCGGGTCCACGAGCACCCCCGGGTTGAGCAGCCCGTCGGGGTCGCACGCGTGCTTCACCGCGCCGAAGAGCGCCAGCGCGCGTTCGGAGTACATGAGGGGCAGCAGCTCGCTGCGGGCGCGGCCGTCGCCGTGCTCACCGGAGCACGAGCCACCGAAGCCGGCCACGAGGCGCGCGGCGTCCTCGAGGAAGGCCCGGGACCGCGCCACACCACCCGGTGCGCCGAGCGGCAGGTCCAGGCGCACGTGCATGCACCCCTCACCGAAGTGCCCGTAGGGCGCCGCGGAGAGGTCGTACGCGGCAAGCAGGTCGTCGAACCCGCGGAGGTACTCCCCCAGCCGCTCCGGGGGCACGGCGGCGTCCTCCCAGCCCGCCCACGCAGGGCGTCCTGCCGGGGACCGCCCCGCCAGGCCCGCCCCGTCGGACCGGATGCGCCACAGCGCCGCCGCCTCGGTGGCTTTGGGCACGGCCCGCACGTCCACGGCCCCGGCATCGATGCGGGCGGTGGCCACGAGCGCGGTGGAGGCGGCCTCCAGCTCCCCGGCGGTCTCCGCTGCCACCTCGCAGAAGAGCCAGGCATCGCCGCGGGGCAGTTCCGGCACCGATGCCGGACCGCGCCGCTCCACGAGCACGTCCACGAGCCGGCGGTCCAGCCCCTCGCAGGCCGTGAGCCCCTGTGTCAGGAGCGTGGGGACGGCATCCGCAGCGGCGGGCATCGTGTCGAAGCCGATGACCACCAGGCGGGTGTGGGCCGGTGCCCTCACCAGGCGGACGGTGGCCTCCGTGAGGACGGCGAGCGTGCCCTCGGAGCCCACGAGGAAGCGCGCCAGGTCAACGCCCTTCTCCGGCAGCAGGTGCTCGAGGGCGTAACCGCTCGCCTGGCGCCCGAAGCGGGCGAACTCGGTGCGCACGGTGGCGAGGTCACTCGCCACCACCGACGCGAGCCGCTCCCGCAGGGCCGCGGTACCGGCGTCCACGGGCGACGTGTCCAGGGGGCTCCCGTCCGCCCAGACACCCCGGGCTCCCAGCACGTTGTCCGAGGTGCGTCCGTAGGCGAGGCTGCGGCTGCCGCACGCGTTGTTACCGATCATCCCCCCGATGGTGCAGCGCGTGGACGTCGACGGGTCAGGGCCGAACCGCAGGCCGTTCGGCCGCGCTGCGTCCTGCAGGCGGGCCTGGACCACACCGGGTTGCACGCGAGCCGTCCCGGCCTCGGGGTCGAGCTCGAGGACCTGTTGCATGTGCCGGCGGAAGTCGAGGACGATTCCCGGGCCGATGGCGTTGCCCGCAATGGACGTCCCTGCACCCCGAGCGGTGAGTGGCAGTCCCTCTGCCCGCGCGGTCTGGACCGCCAGGGTGACCTCGTCGGCGTGCCGGGGGAACACCACGGCCTGAGGCTCCACGCGGTAGAGCGAGGCGTCACTGGAGTGGGTGCCACGGATGGCTGCGTCGTCGCGGACGTCGGACAGGCCAACTGCCCTCAGGCGAGCCGCCAGGCGGGACGAGGACACGACGGCCACAGAACCTCCAGAACACGGTGCGGACCGCCATGTCATCACACAAGTGTGACCCGCGCCACCCCGGTGCGAACTACCGGTCACGGCATCAGCGCCCCCCCCCCCGCACCCACCCCCG
>NZ_KV824502.1:0-8558 GCF_001816045.1 Kytococcus sp. HMSC28H12 | reverse complement strand
GCGCCCCACCGACCGGTGGGGCGCCCTCCTGCGTGTCCGCACGCGGCTCAGTGCCCGCGGTCGATCCACTCCTGCCGGTGCGGGGCCTCCGCGCCGATGGTGGTGGCGTCACCGTGCCCGGTGAGCACCTTGGTGTCCGGCGGCAGCACCAGCAGCTGCTCGGTGATCGACCGGATGATGAGACCGAAGTCCGAGAAGCTGCGCCCCGTGGCGCCGGGGCCGCCCTGGAAGAGGGTGTCGCCGCTGAACAGGATGCCCAGGGCCGGCACGTAGAAGCAGACCGCGCCGGGGCTGTGACCGGGGGTGTGCAGCACCTCCATGGCCACCCCGGCCACGGTGATGCGCTGGCCGTGCTCGAGCTCGTGGTCCGGGGCCACCGGGTAGACCGCGTCCCAGAGCATCCGGTCGGCCGGGTGCAGGTGCGTGGGCGACCACTTGTCGCCGGTCACCTCACCGGTGGCGTTGATGTGGTCGTTGTGCGCGTGCGTGTGCAGCACGGCGCGCAGGGTGCGCTCGCCGATCGCGTCCAGCACCGGCCCGCCGTCGTGCCCGGGGTCGATGACCATGCACTCCTCGGCGTCCCCGAGGAGCCAGACGTTGTTCTCCACCTCCCAGGAGCCGCCGTCGAGCTCGAAGGTGCCGGCGGTGACGACGCACTCCACGCGCACGCCCTCGATCTGGCGGGGCGTGGCCACGCGCTGGGCGGGGCCGGACGGCTTGTGCTCGGCGCTCATCGCGACACCTCCACCACGGACCGCAGCACGTCACCGCGGTGCATCTTGTCGAAGGACTCCTCCACCTGGTCCAGGCCGATGCGCTCGGAGACGAAGGCGTCCAGGTCGAGCCGACCCTGCCGGTAGAGGTCCACCATCATCGGGAAGTCGCGGCTGGGCAGGCAGTCGCCGTACCAACTGGACTTCAGCGCACCCCCGCGCCCGAAGACCTCCAGCAGCGGAAGCGTGATCTCCGTGTCCGGCGTCGGCACGCCCACCAGCACCACGGTGCCGGCCAGGTCGCGGGCGTAGAAGGCCTGCTCGTAGGTCTCGGGGCGGCCCACGGCCTCCACCACCACGTCGGCGCCGAAGCCACCGGTCGCCTCGCGGATGGCCTCCACCACGTCGCCGTCGGCCGGGTCCACCGTGTGGGTGGCACCCATCTCACGGGCCTTCTCCAGCTTGCGCGGGTCGGTGTCCACCGCGATGACGGTGGTCGCCCCAGCCACTACGGCACCGGCGAGCGCGGCCATGCCCACGCCACCACAGCCGATGACGGCGAAGGAGTCCCCACGCTTCACCCCGCCGGTGTTCACGGCAGCGCCGAAGCCGGCCATCACGCCGCAGCCGAGCAGGCCGGTCGCGGCAGCGTCGGCCTCGGGGTCCACCTTGGTGCACTGGCCGGCGTGCACCAGCGTCTTCTCGGCGAAGGCACCGATGCCCAGCGCGGGCTCCAGCTCGGTGCCGTCGGTGAGCGTCATCTTCTGCGCGGCGTTGTGGGTGTCGAAGCAGTACCAGGGCTCACCCTTGGCGCAGGCCCGGCAGGTGCCGCACACGGCACGCCAGTTGAGCACCACGGTGTCGCCCGGCTCGACCTCGGTCACGCCCTCGCCCACGGACTCCACGACGCCGTTGGCCTCGTGGCCGAGCAGGAAGGGGAAGTCGTCGGTGATGCCGCCCTGCTTGTAGTGCAGGTCGGTGTGGCAGACGCCGCAGGTGGTCACCTTCACCACGGCCTCGCCGGGACCCGGGTCGGGCACCACGACGTCGACCACCTCCACCGGCGCGTCCTTGCTGCGGGCGATGACGCCCTTGACCGTGCTCGGCATGCTGCCTCCTGATCACGTGAGGGGTGGGGCGGGACAGGCCCCCGTGTCTGCCCCCACGGTATCGACACCCACCGACGACCTCGCCGGGCGTCCGGCGCCGCGCGCGCCTCAGGCCGGGACGACCAGGGCGGTGGCGAGGGCGGCGATCCCCTCGCCGCGGCCGGTGAGTCCGAGCCCGTCGGTGGTCGTGGCCGAGACCGACACCGGCACCCCACCGAGCGCGGCCGACATCGCGGCCTGCACCTCCTCACGGCGCGGACCCACCTTGGGCCGGTTGCCGATGACCTGCACGGCCACGTTGCCCACCCGGAAGCCGGCGGCCTCGACGATGCGCACGGCCTCGGCCAGCATGTCCGCCCCGCGCGCGCCGGCCATCTCCGGGCGGCCGGTGCCGAAGTGCGTGCCCAGGTCGCCCACCCCGGCGGCGGAGAAGAGCGCGTCGCAGGCGGCGTGGGCGGCCACGTCCCCGTCGGAGTGCCCCTCGATGCCGCATTCCCCCGGCCACTCCAGCGTGCCCAGCCAGAGGGCGCGGTCGTCCTGCGCCCACCGGTGCACGTCCGTGCCGTGGCCGACGCGGGGCAGGGCGGGCAGGGGTTCGGGCGTCTGCGAGGTGGTCACGGGGCCACCCTGCCACCTGCGGCGCGGAGGTCCTCCGGGGTGGTGATCTTGGCCGAGCGGGCGTCACCCGGGACCACGACCACCCGCTCGCCCAGCTGCTCCACGAGCAGGGCGTCGTCCGTGGCCGCAGCACCGGCGCCCGGGACCGCGTGGGCCCGCTGGAGCACCTCACGGCGGAAGCCCTGCGGGGTCTGCACCGCGCGCAGGGTGGAGCGGGCCGGCGTGGCCACCACCGGCTCGGGACGCCCCTCGACCGGGTCGACCACCTTGACCGTGTCCACCACGGGGACCCCCGGGACCACCGCCGCGGCCCCCTCGCGGACGGCGGCGACCACGCGGTCGAACACCTCCGCGGGGGCGAAGCAGCGGGCAGCGTCGTGCACGAGGACGACCTCTACGTCCGGACCCAGGACGGCCAGGCCGGCGGCCACCGAGTCGGCGCGCTCGGCCCCGCCGGTCACCACGGTGGTCCGGTGCGCGCACGGGCAGCCCGCGGCGAGGTCGAGGCACTCCTGCGCCCGGTCCTCCCACCCGGCGGGCGCCACGACCACCAGCTCGTCCACCCGTGCGGTGGCGAGCACGCCGTGGATCGCGTGCTCGAGCAGGGACGAGCCGTCCACCTCGACGAAGGCCTTGGGGATGCCGGCCCCCAGGCGCGTGCCGGACCCGGCGGCGACGAGGACGACCCCGACGGCGGGAGCGCCGTCGGGGTCGTGGGGGGTCTGCTGTGCGTTCAGGGGATCAGCTCGCGAGGACCTCGTCGAGGGTGGCCTCGGCCTTCTCCTCGTCGGTCTTCTCGGCCAGGGCCAGCTCGGAGACGAGGATCTGGCGCGCCTTGGCCAGCATCCGCTTCTCCCCGGCGGACAGACCGCGGTCCTGCTCGCGGCGCCACAGGTCACGCACGACCTCCGCCACCTTGATGACGTCACCGGAGGCGAGCTTCTCGAGGTTCGCCTTGTAGCGGCGGGACCAGTTGGTCGGCTCCTCGCAGTTCTCGGCGCGCAGCACGCCGAACACCTTCTCGAGACCCTCCGCGTCCACGACGTCGCGGACACCCACGAGGTCGCAGTTCTCGGCAGGAACCTCGATGGTCAGGTCGCCCTGCGCCACCTTGAGCTTCAGGTAGGTCATCTCCTTGCCCTTGACCTTGCGCTGCTTGACCTCTTCGATGAGCGCTGCACCGTGGTGCGGGTAGACGACCGTTTCACCGACTTCAAACGTCATGTAGTGCCCCTTTCGCCCGATAATTCTAGCACTGGGCACGCCGTGGCCCCCGAGCCGTCGCGGCCCACCGTTGGGTACCATGCGCGGGTGATCACCACTGCCCGCGCCCACGCCCCCGCCCGCCTCGGACGCCGCCTGGCGGCCCTGTCCGTCGTCGGCATGCTCGCTCTCTCCGGCTGCCAGTCCCTCTCCCCGCTGGAGACCACCCGCGACTACGCACCCGCCAACGGCGAGCTCGTGCGCGCCGGCGACGTGAGCGTCCTCGACCTGACCGTCCTGGGCACCCAGGCCGATGCCGAGGGTCGCGTCATCGGGGCCGTGTCCAACTCCGGCTCCGAGCCGCAGCAGGTCAGCCTCTCCGCCGACGGCAAGGAGATCTGGAGCGGCACCGTGAAGCCCCACAGCAGTGTGAAGCTCGGTGACGAGAAGGTGACGCTGCCCAAGACCGTGGCACCCGGCGCCTTCCAGGTGCTCACCGTCTCCGCCGGCGGCCAGCAGTCCGAGCAGCGCGTGCCGGTCATGCTCCCGACCGGCGAGTACGAGGAGTTCGCCCCCGAGGGCTGGAAGGCCCCGGAGCGCCCCACCAAGGAGGACCTGCACTCCGAGGGCGGCGCGCACCACTGACGCGCCGCCGGCGCCCTCAGGCGTCGAACTTGTACCCGAGCCCGCGGATGGTGGTGATCAGCCGCGGGCTCGAGGGGTTCTCCTCGACCTTGCCGCGCACCCGCTTGATGTGCACGTCGAGCGTCTTGGTGTCGCCCACGTAGTCGGTGCCCCAGACGCGGTCGATGAGTTGCGCGCGGGTGAGCACCCGCCCCTGGTTGCGCATGAGCATCTCGAGCAGCTCGAACTCCTTGAGCGGCATCGAGACCTGCCGTCCGCGCACCACCACCACGTGGGAGTCCGCGTCGAACTCCACCCCGCCGGCGCGCACCACGGAGTCCTCCTCCACCAGCGGCGCGCCCCGGCGGCGCAGCACCGCGTTGATGCGGGCCAGGAGCTCGCGCGAGCTGTACGGCTTGGTGACGTAGTCGTCGGCCCCGATCTCCAGACCCACCACCTTGTCGACCTCGGAGTCCTTGGCGGTGAGCATGATGATCGGCACCGTGGACTCGCGGCGCAGCTCGCGGCAGACCTCCACCCCGGACATCCCCGGCAGCATGACGTCCAGCAGCACCAGGTCGGCGCCGGAGTGCTGGAACTCCTCGAGGCCCGACCGGCCGTCCTCCCGCACCACGACGACGTGGCCCTCGCGCTCCAGCAACCAGCTGAGGGGATCGGAGAACGACTCCTCGTCCTCGACGACCAGGATGCGGGCCACGGGGATCCTCCTGCGGGTGCGGTGACGGGGCGCGGTGGGACGACGCGCCGGGACTAGGTCAAGGATGCCGCATCGCCCTCGGCGGCCTCCGTCGAGGTCGCCTCGAGGCTGGGCAGCTCCAGCGTGAAGGTCGAGCCGGTGCCGACGCGTGACCACACGCTCACCGTGCCGCCGTGGTTGCTCACCACGTGCTTGACGATGGCCAGGCCGAGGCCGGTGCCCCCGGTCTGGCGGGACCGGGCCGAGTCGACCCGGTAGAAGCGCTCGAAGATGCGCTCCAGGTCACCGGCGGGGATGCCGACACCCTGGTCGGTCACCACGATGCGCACGGTGCCCGGCTGATCACCCCCGGCCACCGTGACGACCACCTTGGTGCCCGGCTCGGAGTAGTTCAGGGCGTTGACCAGGAGGTTGCGCACGGCGGTCACCAGCAGCTGCTGGTTGCCGAAGACCCGGCGCTCGGGGCCGTGGGCGACACCCGCCTGGCGCACGGCGACGCCGCGTCCGTCGGCGTGGACCCGCACCTGGTCCACCGCGGTGGAGACCACGTCGACCACGTCCACCGGCTCCGCGCTCTCGGCGGCCTCGCCAGCCTGGAGCCGGGAGAAGTCGAGGATGTCCTGCACGAGCCGGGTGAGGCGCTCGGACTCCACGGTCATCCGGCGGGCGAAGCGCTCCACCGCCTCGGGGTCCTCGCGCGCGTCCAGCACCGCCTCGGAGAGCAGGGCCAGGCCGCCCACGGGAGTCTTCAGCTCGTGACTCACGTTGGCCACGAAGTCGCGGCGCACCGCCTCCACCCGCTGGGCACGCGAACGGTCCTCCAGCAGAATCACCACCCGCTGGTGGCCGAGCGGGAAGACACGGCACCCCAGCGAGACGGTGCCGCCCACGAGCAGACTCCGGGAGACCCGTACGTCGCGGTCGAGCACCTCGCGGTCGGCGCGGCACTCCTCCACGAGGTCGCGGATCTCCTGGTGGGGCACCACGCCGTCGCGGACGAAGCCCTGGTCGGCCGCGTGGTGGGTGGAGTGCACCACCCGGTTGTCCTGGTCGAGCACGATGACGGTGGAGGCCAGGGAGTCCAGCACCTGCCGTGCGCCGAGGGGGAAGTCCTCCCGCCCCTGCGGCCGCCGGCAGCGATCGGGCTCCGACCGTCCGCGGCGCCACCACAGGCCGAGTGCCAGACCCACCAGCAGGCCGACGACGAGGGCGAGCCAGGTCATCGGGTCCATGCGCGCCTCCGGGTCATGCAGGCACTCTAGGTGTTCCGGTCATCCGCGTCCCGGCGTCCACCCGGGGTTCACCCGGTACCCGCAGGACCGGCAACCTCCGGTTCACCGGCGGGTGAAACACTGCGGGGCCAGCACGAGACAGGGGAGCCATGCCGCGCACCAACTTCACCCGGGCACTCGGCGAGATGTCCGCCCAGATGGTCGAGATGAACCGCCTGGTGGCCCACGCCGTCCGGGAGGCCAACCGGGCGCTGGGTGCCGCGGACGGCGCCCTGGCGGAGTCGGTGATCTCCGGGGACGCGCTCATCGACGCCTTCTACGCCGAGATCGAGCAGAACGCCATCGAGCTGCTGGCGCGCGAGAGCCCGGTGGCCAGCGACCTGCGTCTCGTGGTCACGGCCCTGCAGCTCTCGGCCTCGATGGAGCGCACCGGCGACCTGGCACGCCACGTGGCCGAGCTGGTGCGCATGCGCTACCCGGAGCTCGCCGTGCCGGCGCCGGCCCGCGAGACCATGACGGAGATGGGCCGGCTGGCCCTGGCCCTGGTGGAGGGCGCCGGGGAGGCCCTGGCCACGCAGGACCCCGGCGTGTCGCAGGACCTGGAGGTGCTGGACGACAGCCTCGACGCCCTCCACGTGCGCGTCTTCGAGACCATCCGCCTGGAGATCACCGACACGCAGGAGGCGGTGGACCTCACCCTGCTGAGCCGCTACTACGAGCGCATCGGCGACCACAGCGTGGGCGTGGGGCGCCGCATGGGCTACCTCGCGACGGGTCGGCTGGACCGACCCGGCGAGGACGCCCACGCGGTCACCGTCGCCTGAGCACGGGCCTCACTTGTTGCCCTGGTTGGCAACCTCCTGGATGGCGCCGGCAGCGGCCTCGGGGTCCAGGTAGCGGCCGCCGGGGGTCACCGGGCGGAAGTCGGCGTCGAGCTCGTACACCAGCGGGATGCCGGTGGGGATGTTGACGCCGGCGATGTCCTCGTCGCTGATGCCGTCGAGCTCCTTGACCAGCGCGCGCAGGCTGTTGCCGTGGGCGGTCACCATGACGGTGCGGCCGGCCTGCAGGTCGGGCACGATCGCCTCGGTCCAGTACGGGCGCAGCCGGGCCACGACGTCCTTGAGGCACTCGGTGGCCGGGGCGTCCTCACCCAGGTCGGCGTAGCGCGGGTCGTCGGCCTGCGACCACTCGTCGGCGGGGTCGATGGCCGGCGGCGGGGTGTCGAAGCTCCGGCGCCAGGCCATGAACTGCTCCTCGCCGTACTGCTCCTTGATCTCCGCCTTGTCCTTGCCCTGCAGGGCGCCGTAGTGGCGCTCGTTGAGGCGCCAGGAGCGGCGCACGTCGACCCAGTGGCGGTCGGCGGCGTCGAGGGCCAGGTTGGCCGTGGTGATGGCGCGGCGCAGACGCGAGGTGTGCAGCACGTCGGGCAGCAGACCCTCGGCCTTGAGCAGCTCGCCGCCGCGGCGGGCCTCGGCGCGGCCCTTCTCGGTGAGGTCGACGTCGACCCAGCCGGTGAACAGGTTCTTCTCGTTCCACTGGCTCTGGCCGTGGCGCAGCAGGATCAGGGTGTGGGCAGCATTCGTCATAGGGGGCACACTATCGCCGCGCTCAGTCCGCGAGCAGGTGGCGGAAGGCCTCGAGGTTGCGGGTGGACTCCCCACGCTTGGTGCGCCAGTCCCACTCGGCCTGCATGGCGGTGAGGAAGCCGGCGGCCAGCACCTCGTTGAAGATGCCGTCGCTGGCCTGCAGGACGGCCCCGAGGGTCTCGTCGAACCACTGGTCGGTGACGCCCTCCACGGGGACGCGGCCGGTGAGGTAGACGTCGCCGGCGTCGTCCACGGCGTAGGCCAGGCCGGGCAGGTCCAGGCTGCGGCGCAGCAGCATCCGGTACACCTGCTCGTGGTTCTCGTCCGGGTTGCGCACCACGAAGGCCACCAGCCCCAGCGAGCGCTCCCCCACCCGCACGGAGACCACGGTCCTGAGCTTGCGCTCCCCGGGCAGTGTGATGGCCCAGGCGGGCGTGGGCTGGCCGGCGTCGTCGTGGACGCGCTCGGCCTGCACGCCCTCCACGTGCTCGGGCGAGGCCGGGTCGGCGTGCTGGGCCACCCAGCGCTCCACCACGGCCAGGGCATCGTCACGGGCGGTCATCGGGGCTCCTCTGCGTAGGCGTCCAGGTGGGCGGCTGCGGAGGCGGCCCAGGTGAGCTGCTCGCCCCGGCGGGCGCCGGCACCACCCAACCGGTCCCTCGCGGCGGGGTCGGCGAGCAGGGCGGCCAGCGTCCCGGCCCAGGCGACGGGGTCGTGGCCGTCCACGAGCACGCCGCCGGTGCCGACGGCCT
>NZ_KV824501.1:0-575 GCF_001816045.1 Kytococcus sp. HMSC28H12 | reverse complement strand
CCGTCGGCCGCCGCGGTGGGCGCCGGGTCGACCACAGCCACCTCGCCCTCGGCGCCGACGGGCACCGCGGGCAGCTTTCCGGCGAGCTCCAGCACCAGCCGCTGTGCCCCCTTCTTCCCGATGCCGGGCACGCTCGTCAGCGCGGCCAGGTCCTCGGCCGCCACTGCCCGGGCCAGCTCGGCCGGGGAGAGCACGGCCACCAGCGCCAGCGCCAGGCGCGGCCCCACGCCGGAGACCGACTGCACGGTCTCGAACACCTCCCGGGTGTCGTCGTCGAGGAAGCCGTACAGGGTCATCGAGTCCTCGCGCACCACGAGCGAGGTCGCCAGGCGGGCCGGCTGCCCGGTGCGCAGCTCGGCCGACACCTGCGGGGGCACCAGGACACGCCGGCCCACGCCGCCGGTCTCCAGCACGACGTGGTCCAGGCCCACGTGGGCCACGGTTCCCTCCAAGGAGACGATCACGGGGTCCTCCTGCTCGTTCGGGCCTTCTGCTCTGCCGCGCGCCACCGCTCGGCGGACCGCGCCCGGGCCTCGGACTGGGCGGCCACGGCCGCGTCCCAGCGCGCGCCGGTG
>NZ_KV824500.1:0-3675 GCF_001816045.1 Kytococcus sp. HMSC28H12 | reverse complement strand
GAGGCCGTGCTGGCCGTGGCCAACCTGCTGGACGAACTCGTCGTAGTCCTTCTTCTCGGTGGCGTCCAGCGAGGCCGGGTCCACGAAGTCCTTGACCTGGGTGAAGTCGAGGTCCAGGCCCTTGAGCTGGTCGCCGTCGAGGGTCACGTCGATGGTCGCCTTGGCGTCGTCCTTGATGGCCTTCTTGTTCTCCTCGGTGAGCGTCGGCAGCTTCTCCGAGGGGTCCGTGATGTTCTGGTTCACGATGGCGGCGAAGTCG
This sequence comes from Kytococcus sp. HMSC28H12, assembly GCF_001816045.1. NCBI lineage: Bacteria > Bacillati > Actinomycetota > Actinomycetes > Micrococcales > Kytococcaceae > Kytococcus > Kytococcus sp. HMSC28H12. Next base: position 3,416 of record NZ_KV824500.1, on the reverse strand, counting down.
TCCCAGCTCTCCTCCACCGGCACAGCCACGTGCACCACGTCTCCCTCGCGGGTGAACTCGCCGTGCTCGTCCATGAAGGTCTTGAGGTCCTGCTGCATCTTCAGCTGCTGCTGGGCGGACACCTCGGTGCCGCCGGTGGCCTCCTTGGTGAGGTCCTCCAGGGTGAGCCCCTGCTTCTGCAGCTCGGACTCCACCTGCTCGGAGGAGACACCGACCCACTCGCCGGAGAGGGCCTTGGTGAGGAACTGCATCGAGGGGTCGTCGGCCGGGGCACCGGAGCCGCCGGTGAGGCCCATCTTGAGCTGGTCGGCGGTGAACAGGCCGGTCTCCTGACCGATCTTGTCCACGTCGGCGCGCATGTACATGCCGCCCTCGACCTGGCGGAACTCGACCTTTCCCTCGCCGATGTGCAGGGTCATGGCGGTGTCGAGGTCCTTGGCGTCCTTCTCCTCGGAGAGGGCCTGGTCGCGCGAGTGGGTCGAGACCGTGATCCTGGACTTGGGCAGCAGCTCGGTGACCTTCTCCACGGCCATCCGGTCGTCAGAGCTCAGGGTGGAGAAGTCGGAGGACTCCGTGAGCTTCTTGAGCGACTCCGAGGAGCTGTCCAGGGAGATCGTGGCCGTCTGGTCCTTGGCCTCGTTGGCCTTGTCGAAGGCCTGCGACACGGCGGCCTTCGGGTCGGAGTCGGCTTGGGCGGAGCCACCGCCGCCACCGTTGTCCTCGTTGCACCCGGCGAGCACCACGGTGGTGCTCATCGCGGCCAGCAGCGTCAGGGTCGTGCGCTTCATGGTGCCCCCTCGGGGTCATCGGCGTGCCGGCTCTCGGCACCTGCCCCAAGTATCGCCCGAGGCACCGACGGCCCCCGCGCGGCCCCGGGCGGAGACCCGGGCACGGCCCCTCCTACCAGGCGGGGAGGCGTCGTTAGGCTGGCGCCACCGCCGGCCCAGCCGGTGGCCGGGCGGGACCAGACCACGAGACGACTGGAAGACCCGGGACGAGACCACCCAGGAGGCCGACATGACGGAACAGACCGAGGGCGTGCGCAGCGTGGGGGTGGCCGTCCTGGGCTACGGGACGGTGGGCCAGGGGGTCGTCGACCTGCTGGGCCGGCACCGTGGGCGTTGGCTGGACCAGCTGGGCACCGACGTGGTGGTGCGTCACGTGGTGGTGCGCGACCTGCACCGCGAGCGCGACGTCCCCGCCCCTGCCGGCACCCTGAGCACTGACGCCCGGGGGGCGGTGACCGACCCGTCGGTGGACCTCGTGGTGGAGGTGGCCGGGCCCGTCGAGGAGGGCCTGGAGCTGGTGGGCGAGGCGCTGCGCCAGGGCAAGCACGTGGTCACCGCCAACAAGGCGCTGCTCAGCGCGCACGGCGAGGAGCTCACCGCGCTGGCCCAGGAGCAGGGGGTGAACCTGCTCTTCGAGGCCGCCGTGGCCGGTGGGGTGCCGTGCGTGCGGGCCCTGCGCGACCTCGTCCGCGTGGACCGGGTGCGTTCGGTGAGCGGCATCCTCAACGGCTCGTGCAACTACATCCTCTCGGCCATGGAGTCCGGGCGGGACTACGGCGTGGTGGCCGCCGAGGCCCAGCAGCTGGGCTACCTGGAGGCCGACCCGAGCGCCGACGTGAGCGGGGCGGACTCGCTGCGCAAGCTGCGCATCCTGGCCTCGATGGCGTTCGGCGGCCCGGTGACCGAGCCTCACATCCTGTGCACCGGCATCGAGCGGGTGTCGGCGGCCGACCTGCAGGCGCTGCGCACGGCGCCCGGCGGCCCGCGCGTGGTGCGCCTGGTGGGTGAGGCGCACGCCGTGCAGGGTCCCGGCGGCCACGAGGTGACCGCCGTCGTCGAGCCGGTCGCCGTGCCGCCGGAGCACTGGGCGGCCAGCATCACCGGGTCCACCAACGCGGTCACCTTCGAGGCCGACCACGTGGGTGCCCTGACCTTCGCCGGGCCCGGCGCGGGGCGCTACGAGACCGCCTCGGCGGTGCTCACCGACGTGGTGGACGTGCTGCTGGGTGCGGTGCCCACCACCAGCCCGCTCTCGGACGCCCCGCTGCACGACGCGAACGCCACCGTGACCGGCCGCTGGTACCTGCGCAGCAGCGCCGCCCTGGCGGGGCAGGCCGAGGCCCTGTTGCAGGACCGGCTGGGTTCCGACCCGGTGGCGGGCATCACCGGTCCGCTGCGCCGGGCCGTGCTGCAGCCCTGGCTGGACGACCCGGGCAGCTGCGTCGTCCGCTGGGAGGCCGCCGGCGAGGGGGCGGCATGAGGTTCACCAGCACCCGCGGTCAGGCACCGGCGGTGGGCGCGGCCCGGGCGGTGCTCGACGGCCTGGCCCCCGACGGCGGGCTCTACGTTCCCGAGCGCATCGAGCCGCTGGACGTGGAGTCCCTGCTCGACGCCCCCTGGGCCGAGGTGGCCACGGCGGTCATGGCGCCCTACCTCACCGGGGAGGGCGGCCTGCCGGCCGACGGGCTGCGGGAGGCCGTCGAGGCGGCGGCGGCCCGCTTCGAGACCGAGGAGGTGGTACCGCTGACCGTCCTCGGCGAGGCGGACGGGACGATCGGCCTGCTGGAGCTCTTCCACGGGCCCACGCACGCCTTCAAGGACGTCGCGCTCACGCTGCTGCCCCACCTGGTGACGCTGGCGCGCACCGCCGAGGGGCAGCAGGGCACCACACTGGTGCTCACCGCCACCAGCGGCGACACCGGCAAGGCGGCGCTCGAGGGCTTCAAGGACGTGCCCGACACCGAGGTGGTGGTGCTGTACCCCACCGAGGGCGTGAGCTTCATGCAGAAGCAGCAGATGCGCACCCAGGCCGGTGGCAACGTGCACGTGCTGGGCATCCACGGCGACTTCGACGACGCCCAGCGCGCGGTGAAGGCGCTCTTCGCCGATGCGGGTGCCCGGGAGCGGCTCACCGGCCGCGGGTACGCGGTGAGCTCGGCCAACTCCATCAACCTGGGGCGCCTGCTGCCGCAGGTGGTCTACTACGTGACCGGCTACGCGGCCCTGCGCCGGGCCGGCGTGGTGGCCGCCGGCGAGCCGGTCGACGTGGTGGTGCCCACGGGAAACTTCGGCAACCTGCTGGCCGCCACCTGGGCCCGCGCCGCGGGCGTGCCGCTGGGCACCGCCGTGTGCGCGACCAACGAGAACCGGGTGCTGGCGGACTTCTTCGCCACCGGCACCTACGACGCCCGACGCGGGCTGGTGCGCACGGACTCGCCCTCGATGGACATCCTCGTCTCGAGCAACCTGGAGCGCTTCCTGCACGACACCAGCGGGCGCGACAGCGACCGGGTGCGCGCGGCGATGGCGCAGCTGGCCGACGAGCGGGTCTTCGACTGGGGCGCGCTGCCCGGGGAGCCGGCGGACCTGCCCGAGGGCGCGGACGCCTCCCGGCACCGGGTGGTGGCC
>NZ_KV824499.1:0-1546 GCF_001816045.1 Kytococcus sp. HMSC28H12 | reverse complement strand
GGCAGGGCGTCGGCCACGGTCGCGCCGGCGGCGTCCTCGCCGCGGCGGCGCAGCTCGGCGGCGATGCTGGTCACGCCCGCGTCGGAGATGCCGCACGGCACGATGCCCTCGGCCCAGGTGAGCGGGCAGTCCACGTTGAGGGCGAAGCCGTGCATGGCCACGTCGCGGCTCACGCGGATGCCGATGGCGCCGATCTTGCGGTCCTGACGTCCGAACTCGTCCTGCGCGGCGGGGTCGCCGAGCACCCAGGCACCGCTGCGCCCGTCCACCCGCGTGGCCTCGATGCCGTACTCGGCCACGGTGCGGATGAGCACCTCCTCGAGGCGGCGCACGTGCGCCACCACGTCCACCGGGTCCGGCAACCGCACGATCGGGTAGCCGGTGAGCTGGCCGGGGCCGTGCCAGGTGATCTTGCCGCCGCGGTCCACGTCGACCACGGGGGTGCCGTCCAGGGGGCGCTCGTGGGGCTCGGTGCGCTTGCCGGCGGTGTAGACGGCCGTGTGCTCCAGCAGCAGCACGGTGTCCTCACCACCCTCGACGACGCGCTGGTGCACCTGCTTCTGCAGGTCCCAGCCCTCCATGTAGTCGACGGTGTCCGGAACCAGGCCCACGTGCTCGAAGCGCATACGCCGAGGGTACGCCTGTGGACGACGCCCGACACGCCCACCCGGATCCGCGGCAGGCTGCACCCATGGTTCGAGTGCAGGAACTGGTGCAGGAAGGGTGGGAGCCGTCGCCGCAGGAGGTGGCCCGGCTCCTGCGGGAGGTGGGGGCCGACCTGGTGCGGCTCCACGAGGGTGGCGCGGTGCACGGTGGCGTGAGCACCGCGGTGGTGGGGGTGGGGGCCGACCACGGCTTCCACCTGGGGCCGCCGGTCCCGGCCGGGGACGACCCCTGGCTGCGGGAGCCGCCGGAGGTGGTGGACGGCGACGCGCCCACCCCGGCGAGCGACACCTACGAACTGGCCGCGGTGGTCCGGGACCTGCTCGACGTGGTGACGTGGGAGCTGCCGGAGGAGCTCGTGGTGGCCGTGGAGCGCGGCCTGCGCGACGACCCGTCGGGACGTCCCACGGTCACGGCCCTGGTGGTCTGTGCCGCCGGCGCCCTCGAGGAGGTGGCCGGGGCCAGCACGCCGCCCGACGGCCCGGTCGACCTTCCGCCCGGGCCGGACGAGCCGGAGGCGGCGAGTGCGGCCCCGTCCAGCCCCCTCCCGTCCAGCCCGGCTGCCGAGCGTGTGGAGGCGCCACCGTTCGCCCTCGGGGACGAAGGCGCGGAGGACGCGGACCCCGCGGACCGGCCGGGCACCTCCTGGCCGGACATGGTGGTCCACGGCTCGGCCAGCGGCGACCAGGACCGGATGGCCGCCCTCCGCGAGGCCTTCGCCGCTGCCGCCCAGGAACCGGAGCGGTCCGGTCTGCGGTCGCGCCTGCACCCGGTGGGCACGCGCCCGCTGGTGCTCGGCGCCGTGGCGGTGCTGGCCCTCGGCGGCCTCTGGGCGGTGGGTTCGCAGGGGGCCGACCCGGCCGTGGCCGAGACCCCGGTGGCG
>NZ_KV824498.1:0-2256 GCF_001816045.1 Kytococcus sp. HMSC28H12 | reverse complement strand
GCCCCCGCCGTGCCGCCGAGCTGCTCGAGCGGGTGGGCCTGGGCGGCCGGGCCAAGGCCCACCCCCGCCAGCTCTCGGGTGGCCAGAAGCAGCGCGTGGCCATCGCGCGGGCCCTGGTCACCCACCCCAGCGTCCTGCTCTGCGACGAGGCCACCAGCGCCCTGGACCCCGAGACCACCAGCAGCGTCCTGGACCTGCTGCGCGAGCTCACCGCGGACCTCGGGCTGACCACCGTTCTCATCACCCACGAGATGGACGTGGTCACCCGCGTGGCCGACGGCGTCACCCTGCTGGCCGACGGCCACGTGGTGGAGTCCGGCTCGCTGGCCGAGGTGGCCGCCACCCGCGGCAGCGCCCTGGCCTCCCAGCTCGTGCCGCGCCCCGTGCGCGCCCTGGACGCCGCCGACCTCCCGGCCGGCTCCCGCATCGTGACCGTCGACCTGGCCACCCAGGACGAGAACGCCGTCATCGCCGAGCTGCGCGCCACCGGCGCCGAGGTGCAGGTGGCCGCCGCCCGCGTGGAGAACGTGCACGGCGCCCGCGTCGGCACCCTCGACCTGCTCGTCACCCAGCCCTCCACCCACCGACAGGAGATCCCGGCATGACCCGCGACCGCCTCATCGAGGAACTCATCGACGGCACCTGGGACACCCTCTACATGGTGGGCCTGTCCTCGGCCATCGCCCTGCTGCTCGGCATCCCGCTGGGCGTGCTGCTCGTGGCCACCGCGCCCGGCGGGCTCTTCCCGCACCGGGCGCTCAACTCCGTGGTGGGCGCGGTCGTCAACGCCGGCCGGTCCATCCCGTTCATCATCCTGCTGGTGCTCATCGCCCCGCTCACCAAGAGCCTGGCCGGCACCACCATCGGCCCCACGGCCGCCGCCGTGCCGCTGACCCTCGGGGCCATCCCCTTCCTGGCGCGCCTCGTGGAGACCTCCCTGCGCGAGGTCGACCCCGGCAAGGTGGAGGCCGCCACCGCGATGGGGGCCACTCGCGGCCAGGTGATCCGGTCGGTGCTGCTGCCCGAGGCCCTGCCCGGCCTCATCGCCGGACTCACCGTGACCGTCGTGGCCCTCATCGGCTACTCGGCCATGGCCGGCGCCGTGGGCGGCGGGGGCCTGGGCGACCTGGCCATCCGCTACGGCTACCAGCGGTTCGACATGACCGTGACCCTGGCCTGCGTGGCCGTGCTCATGGCCCTGGTGGTGCTGGTGCAGTTCCTCGGCGACACCGCCGCCCGCATCACCCGCCACTGAGCGCCCGCCCGGGTCACCGGGCCCTGCCGCCGCGCGCCGCGCGGCACCCCCTCACAGCCCGCCACGCCGCAGCGCGTCGTGGTGAGGGCACCCCCTACCCACCTGACCGGAGGACCCCGTGCACACCACCTCGCACACCACCCCCGCCCGGCGACGCACCGCGCTGGGCCTGGCCGCCCTCGCTCTCGCCGCCCCCGCGCTCACCGGCTGCGGCGCCGAGGAGACCCGGGCCGAGGAGGACGGACGCCCCGTGCTGCGCGTGGCGGCCACCCCCACGCCCCACGCGGACATCCTGCGCCACGTCGACGAGGAGCAGCTGGACGCCGAGGCCGGCTTCGAGCTGGAGGTCGTGGAGTTCACCGACTACCTGCAGCCCAACGCGGCGCTCGACGAGGGGTCGGTGGACGCCAACTACTACCAGCACCGCCTCTTCCTGCAGAGCCAGGAGCAGGCCGCCGGGTACGACCTCGCGGTCGTGGCGCCCATCTCCAACCAGCCGCTCGGCCTCTACTCCGAGGAGGTCGACTCCCTGGAGGACCTGGCGCCGGGTTCCCGCGTGGCCATCCCCAACGACCCCACCAACGGGGCCCGCGGCCTGTGGCTGCTGCAGGAGGCCGGACTCATCGAGCTGGCGGACACCGGTGACCTCCCGCCGACGCCCGAGGACGTGACCTCCAACCCCAGGGACCTGGAGTTCCTGCCCGTCGAGGCCGCCCAGACCTCCCGCTCCGTCGGCGACGCCACCCTGAGCGCCGTGCCGGGCAACTACGCCGTGCAGGACGGTCTGGACACCGACGACGCCCTCGTCCTGGAGGACCCGCGCGACGAGCGCTTCGTCATCAACCTCGTGACCACCGCCGACCGTGCCGACGACCCGCAGCTGGCCGCCCTGGCCGACGTGCTGCACGGCGACGCGGTGGGGGAGTACATCGAGTCCACCTGGCACGGCACCGTCGTGCAGGTCGACTGACCCCACCCCGCCGCCCCACCCCGTCCACCCA
>NZ_KV824497.1:0-18838 GCF_001816045.1 Kytococcus sp. HMSC28H12 | reverse complement strand
CGGCCGCCCGCTACCGCGGCGAGGAGCTCGGCCCCGACCCGGTGGGCGGCCACCTACCGGGCTTCCGCAGCCTGCCCGTCGCCGACCTCTACTCCGACGGCGTGCTGCGCGACCCCGAGGAGGTCCGCGCCCGGCTGGCCGATGCCGGCGTCGACGCCACGACGCCCGTGGTGGTCTCGTGCGGCTCGGGCATCACCGCCTGCCAGGTGGCGCTGGCCCACCAGCAGGTGTTCCCCGGGGCTCCGGAACCCGTGCTCTACCCGCCGTCGTTCAGCGGCTGGCTCGCTGGCGGGCACCCACTGGCCACCGGCGCCGAGCCGGGCACGATGCCGCCGGCCTGAGCCGGGGCCTCAGCCGCCGTCGACCGACAGTTCGGCGGCCCGCATCCGGGCGGCCCACTCGTCGCTCAGCTCGCGGCTGGCCAGCCAGTTCTCCGGCAGGGCCACCTGACGCTCCGAGCCCTTGCGCCCGCGCGGCCCATCGGCGGCCTCGGCCGGCCACACCTGGTCGAGGTCGAGGGTGTCGATGAGCGCGTCCAGGTCGGCCAGCGAGTTCACCAGCCCCAGCTGCGAGCGCAGCTGGCCGCCCACCCGGAAGCCCTTGAGGTACCAGGTGATGTGCTTGCGGATGTCCCGGCAGGCGTGGTTCTCGTCCTCGTGGAAGTCCGCGAGGTACTCCGCGTGCCGGCGCAGGGTGGCGGTCACCTCGCGCAGGTCCGGGGTGACGCGGGCGTCGGACCCGGCGAAGGCCGCGGCGAGGTCGGTGAACAGCCACGGCCGCCCCAGACAGCCGCGGCCCACCACCACGCCGTCGCAGCCGGTCTGCTCCACCATCCGCAAAGCGTCCTCGGCCGACCAGATGTCGCCGTTGCCCAGCACCGGGATGGTGGTGACCTCCTGCTTGAGGCGGGCGATCTCCTCCCACCGCGCCTGCCCCGAGTAGGCCTGGCTGGCGGTGCGGGCATGGAGCGCGACGGCGGCGGCGCCCATGTCCTCGGCGATGCGGCCGGCCTCCAGGTGGGTGTGGTGGTCCTCGTCGATGCCGATACGCATCTTCACCGTCACCGGGATGCCGGCCTTCTCGGCCTCCTGGACCGCCGAGCGCACGATGTCGCGGAACAGTGTGCTCTTCCACGGGATGGCCGCGCCGCCGCCCTTGCGGGTCACCTTGGGCACGGGGCACCCGAAGTTCATGTCGATGTGGTCGGCCCGGTCGTGCTCCACGATGTCGCGGGCCGCGGCGCGCACCGTGGCCGGGTCCACGCCGTACAGCTGGATGGAGCGGGGGTCCTCCGCGGCGTCGAACTCCACGAGCTTCATGGTCACCGGGGTCCGCTCCACGAGCGCGCGGGTGGTGATCATCTCGGACACGTAGAGGCTCGAGGCACCGCTCGCGCCCCCGGCCGCCAGTCCCTCCGTGCCGTACTCGCGGCACAGGCGCCGGAACGCGCGGTTGGTGATGCCCGCCATCGGGGCCAGGACCACCGGGGAGTCGATGGTGAGCCGCCCGATGCGCAGCGGGGGCAGCACGGGCGTGCCCGGTGAGGCGGCGCCGGAGGGCACGTCGGGCAGAGCGGAGGGCGAGGCGGTGGCGGGGGTGCTGGTCATGACAGCCGATCATTCTCCCAGACCGCCGCCGGGCGGACGACCTCCCGCGCGACGGCCGCCAACCGCTCCCCCAGCAGGTCCAGCACGGCCGACTCGATGCGGGGCCGGTGCCACACCAGGGGCACATCGCGGTAGCCCGGCGCGATGCGCACCAGCTCCCCGGACTCGATCTGGTCGTGCATCCGCCCCTCGGGGACCAGCCCCCAGCCCAGACCCAGCAGCACCGCCTCCTCGAACTCGCGGTTGGCCGGTACGAAGGTGGTGGGCGGCCGCAGGTCGGTCTCCAGCAGGCGTGCCAGGTAGGCGTACTGCAGCAGGTCCTTGCGGTCGAAGGCGATGACGGGCGCCACCGCCATCGCCTCGGCGGTGGGCCCCTCGGGCAGGTGGCGCTCCACGTACCCCGGGGTGGCCAGCGGCAGGTAGCGGATGGTGCCCAGCGGCACCGCGGTGTGGCCCTGCACCGGGGTGGGGTCGGAACTCAGTGCGGCCACGACCCGACCCTGCCGCAGCAGGTCCACCGAGTGGGCGTCGTCCTCGCGGAAGAGCTCGAAGCTCACCGGCACCTCGCGTTCCACCTGGGCCATGGCCGGCAGCAGCACGAGGGCCAGGGCGTCCGCGCCGGTCGCGAGCGGTACCGAGAGCCGGGTGCGCGGGTGGGCCTCGGAGTCCAGGTGGTGCGAGGCCGTGAGCCGGGCCACCGCCTCGTCTCGCAGCAGCGACCACTGCAGCGCCAGGGCGAGCAGCACCTCGCCGTCGGGGGTGGGCCGCACCGGCTTGGTGCGGCTCACGAGCACGGCGCCCACCGCCTTCTCCAGGGCGCGCATCCGCTGGGACACCGCCGAGGGCGTGATGCTCAGCGCCTTGGCGGCCCGCTCGAAGGTCCCCTCGCGCACCGTCGCGCGCAGCGTCGTCAGTCCCACCGGGTCGAGCACATCCATGAAGCAGATCTTAGGGTCGCTCAGGGATCATCAAGATTCTGATGCCTGCGCCGGGCGCGGTCGTTCCTACCCTGCAGCCATGGAGAACGTGAGCATCGTCGCCTCGGGCCTCGTGACCGGCATCGGCCTCATCGCCGCGGTCGGCGCGCAGGGCGCCTACCTACTGCGCCGCGGCCTGATGCGCGAGCACGTGACCGCACTGGTGGTCTTCTGCGCCCTCTCGGACATCGTCATCATCGGCGCCAGCGTGCTGGGCATCGGCGCCGTCATCGAGCAGTTCCCCGCGGCGCTGGGCGTGGTGCGCCGGGTCGGGGCGGCCTTCCTCGTGGCCTTCGCGCTGGCCTGCTTCCGACGGGCCGCGCGCCCCTCCCCGATGGTGGGATCCGGTGGCAGCTCGGTGGGCCTGCGCCGCGCCCTGGCCACCATGGCCGCGTTCACCTGGCTCAACCCGCACCTGTGGCTGGACACCGTGCTGCTGGGAACGCTGGCCAACGGGTACGGCGCCGACGGGCGGTGGTTCTACTACGCCGGGCTGTGCACCGCCTCGGTCGTGTGGTTCACCGCGGTGGGCTACGGCAGCGCGCGCCTGGCGCCGGTGTTCGCCCGCCCCCGCTCCTGGCAGGTGCTCGACACCGTGGTCGGCACCCTGATGCTCGTGCTGGGGACCGGCCTGGTGCTCCAGTGATCGGCCTGGTCGCCTCCGGGTTCGCCACCGGCATCGGGCTCATCGCGGCGGTGGGCGCGCAGAACGCCTACCTGCTGCGCCGCGGCCTGCGCCGGGAGCACGTGCCGGCGCTCGTGGCCCTGTGCGCCGCCTCCGACATCGTGCTCATCGGCGCCGCCGTGCTGGGCGTCGGCGTGGTGCTCACCTGGTGGCCGCCGCTGCTGGAGCTGGTCCGCTGGGGCGGCGCGGCGTTCCTCGTGATCTACGGCCTGTCCTGCCTGCGGCGCGCGTGGAAGGGCGGCGAGTCCCTCGAGGCCGGGGCATCCGGCCCGTCGGTCAGCGTGCGCCGTGCGATGCTCACCATGGCCGGGTTCACCTGGCTCAACCCGCACCTGTACCTGGACATCACCATCCTGGGCGGCCTGGCCAACGGCCACGGGCAGACCGGCCGGTGGTGGTACTACCTCGGTCTGGTCACGGCCAGCGCCACCTGGTTCAGCCTCCTCGGCTTCGGGTCCGCGCGCCTGGCCCCGGTGTTCTCCCGCCCGCGGTCCTGGCAGGTGCTGGACACCCTCATCGGCGTGACGATGCTGGTCCTGGCCGCCGGCCTGGCGCTCCGCTGAGGCGAGGCCGGGGCACAGGCCGCCCGCCCCACCTCGCCCCCAACGCCCGCGGGCCCGCCCACCCACAGTGGTGGACGAGCCCGCGGGTCGTGGTGCTGGCCTCAGCAGCCGACCAGGCGCTGGGCGAGGTACCCGGTGACCTCGGCCAGCGGCACGCGCTCCTGCGACATCGTGTCGCGCTCACGGATGGTCACCGCCTGGTCCTCCAGGGTGTCGAAGTCGACCGTGACGCAGAACGGCGTGCCGATCTCGTCCTGGCGGCGGTAGCGGCGGCCGATGGCGCCGGCGTCGTCGAAGTCGACCTCCCAGTGCTGGCGCAGCTCGGCGGCCAGCTCCTTGGCGCGCGGGGTGAGCTGCTCGTTGCGGCTCAGCGGCAGCACGGCCACCTTGACCGGCGCCAGGCGCGGGTCGAGGCGCAGCACGACGCGCTTGTCGACACCACCCTTGGCGTTGGGCGCCTCGTCCTCGGTGTAGGCGTCGATGAGGAAGGCCATGAGCGCGCGGGTGAGGCCGAACGCCGGCTCGATGACGTAGGGCGTGTAGCGCTCGCCGGTGGCCTGGTTGAAGTAGGACAGGTCCTGGCCGGAGGCCTTGGCGTGCACCGAGAGGTCGAAGTCGGTGCGGTTGGCCACACCCATGAGCTCGCCGAACTCCGAGCCGGAGAAGCCGAAGCGGTACTCCAGGTCGATGGTGCGGTCGGAGTAGTGCGAGAGCTTCTCGGTGGGGTGCTCGTAGCGGCGGATGTTCTCCGGCGTGATGCCCAGGTCGGTGAACCACTTCTCGCAGACGTCGATCCACTCGTCGAAGTACTGCGGGGCCTCGGCCGGCGGCACGAAGTACTCGAGCTCCATCTGCTCGAACTCGCGGGTGCGGAAGATGAAGTTTCCGGGCGTGATCTCGTTGCGGAAGGACTTGCCCACCTGCGCGATGCCGAACGGCGGCTTCTTGCGGCTGGTGGTCATGACGTTGGCGAACTGCGTGAAGATGCCCTGCGCGGTCTCCGGGCGGAGGAAGTGCTTGCCGCTCTCGTCCTCGGTGACGCCCAGGTAGGTCTTGAGCAGGCCGGAGAACTGCTTGGGCTCGGTCCACGCACCCTTGGTGCCGCAGTTGGCGCAGGCGATCTCCTCGAAGGAGACCGAGTCGGGGTCCACCTCCTTGCCCTTGGCGGCGGCCTTCTCAGCCACGGCCTCCTGCAGGTGGTCGGCTCGGAAGCGCTTGTGGCAGGACAGGCACTCCACGAGCGGGTCGGTGAAGGTGGCCACGTGGCCGGAGGCCTCCCACACCGCCGGGGGCAGGATCACCGCGGAGTCCAGGCCGACCACGTCGTCGCGCATCTGCACCATCGTGCGCCACCACTGGCGCTTGATGTTCTCCTTGAGCGCCACGCCGAGGGGACCGTAGTCCCAGGCCGAGCGGGTCCCTCCGTAGATCTCGCCGGTGGGGAACACGAATCCACGGCGCTTGCAGAGGGAGACGACGGTGTCGACGGTGGAGGTCTTCTTGGCCATGGGCACAGGGTACGGGTCCCCGATTTGACGATCATTCTCGCCTCCCTGAGAATGATTGTCATGCCCTCCCACACCCTCAGCCCCCGCCGGCGTGCCCTGCGCGCGGGCAGCATCGCCCTGACCGCCACCCTGACCCTCGCCGCGTGCGGGGGCACCGACGAGGGCGGCGGCTCGGCCGACGAGGGGAAGGTGCAGGTCGCCAGCGGGTTCTTCCCGCTCAGCGAGCTGGCCCGCGCCGTCGGCGGCGACCACGTGGAGGTCACCCAGGTGACCCCGGACGGCAGCGACCCCCACCACCTCGAGATGACCCCGCAGGCCACCGGCCGGCTGCAGGAGGCCGACCTGGTGCTGCACCTGCGCACGATGCAGCCGGCGCTCGACGCCGCCGTGGAGGCCGTGGCCGCCGACCGTGCGTGGGACGCCGGCGAGGCCGTCGACCTCGAGGCCGGGCCCCGCACCGGGAAGGCCGAGGAGTCTGGCCACGAGGGGCACGACCACGCGGCCGAGGCCGAGGCCGGCCACGACGGGCACGACCACGGTGGCGTGGACCCGCACTTCTGGCTCGACCCCGTCGCCTTCGGCGAGGCCGCCACCTCCCTGGGCGACGCGCTCGCCGAGCGCGACCCCGAACACGCCGAGGACTACCGCCGCAACGCCCAGGAGTACGTGCACCAGCTGGAGGAGCTCGACGACGACCTGGCCCAGCAGCTCGGTCACTGCCGCAGCACCGACCTGGTGGTGGGCCACGAGGCCTACGCGTGGTTCGGCGCCCGCTACGGCTTCCACCAGCTGGGCGTGGCCGGCCTGTCGAACGAGGCCGAGGTCTCCCCCGCCCGTCTGGCCGAGCTCACCGACACCATCAAGAAGTCCGGGGTGAGCACCATCTACGCCGAGCCGCTGGCCCCTCGCGACAACGCCCGCACCCTGGCCGACGAGACCGGCACGACGGTGGAGGTCCTCGACCCCGCCGCGGGCCTCACGGACTCCTCGGCCGCCCGCGACTACCTGGGGATCATGCGCCACAACGGCGAGGTGCTGCACACCGGTCAGGGCTGCGAGTGAGCGACGCCCTCGTCCTGCAGGAGGTCGTCTACGGCTACGACGGGCACCCTGCGGTGGGCCCGGTCTCGGCCACCGTCCCGGCCGGCCAGAGCGTGGCCATCACCGGGCCCAACGGCGCGGGCAAGTCGACCCTGGTGACCGGCCTGCTCGGCCTCACCGACCAGCTCTCCGGACGGGCCGAGCTGCTCGGCACCCCCCTGCGCCGCCTGCGCGACCGCACCCGCATCGGGTACGTGCCCCAGCACCACTCCGTGACAGGGGCCCTGCACGCCACCGTGGGCGAGGTCATCCTGGCCGGGCGCGTGGCCGCCCTGCCGTGGTGGCGCCACCCCGGCCGCTCCGACCGTGAGCTGGCCCGCCGCGCCGCCGCCGACGTGGGGCTGGAGGACCGCCTCCACCACAATCTGGCCGACCTCTCCGGCGGGCAGCGGCGTCGCGCCCTGCTGGCCCGCGCCATCGTGTCGCGCCCCGCCCTGCTGGTGCTCGACGAGCCCACCGCGGGCGTGGACCTGGCCAACCAGGAGCTGCTGGCCGTGCTCCTGCGCCGCCTGGCCGACGACGGCTTGACCATGCTCGTGATCACCCACGAGCTCGACCCCATCGCCTCGGCGCTGGACCGCGTGCTCACCCTGACCGGGGGCCGCCTCACCGACGACCGCATGCTGGAGGTGCACCGTGGCTGAGATGCTGCAGTTCGATTTCATGCAGCGGGCCCTGCTGGCCGCGCTGCTCGTGGGGGCCGTGGCCCCGATGGTGGGCATCTTCGTGGTGCAGCGGGGGCTCAGCCTCATCGGCGACGCCCTGGGCCACGTGGCCCTGGCCGGCGTGGCCGTGGGCGTGGTGATGCAGGCGCAGCCGGTCTGGACCGCGCTGGCGGTGGCGGTGCTGGCGGCGGTGGTCATCGAGGCCCTGCGTGCCCGCGGCGGCACCGCCAGCGACGTCGCCCTGGCACTGATGTTCCACACCGGCATCGCGCTGGGCGTGGTGCTCATCAGCACCTCCCCGGGCACGGCCAACCTGGAGAACTACCTGTTCGGTGCCATCACCACCACCAGCTCGGCCGACCTGCGCCTGTTCGTGGTGCTCGGCGTGGTGGTCGCGGTGGCCACCACCCTGCTGCGCCCGCGCCTGTTCGCCGTGGCCCAGGACGAGGTGTACAGCCGCTCCCAGGGGCTCCCCGTGACGGCCCTGAACATGCTGCTCTCCGCGCTGGTGGCGGTCACCATCGTCATGTCGATGCGGGTGGTGGGCCTGCTGCTCATCTCCGCGCTGATGATCGTGCCCATCGCGACCTCGCAGTTGCTCACCCGCAGCTTCGCCGCCGCGTGGTGGATGGCCATGGTGCTGGGGGCGCTCTCCGGCGTCGGGGGCGTCGTGGTCAGCTACACCTACGACCTGCCCTCGGGCGGCACCATCGTGCTGCTGGCCGTGGCGGTGTACGCCCTGGCCGTGCTGGGCACCTGGGTGGCCCGCCGGGTCCGGGTCGGACGCCACCGCCGGGCCTCGCTCGCCGAGCACCACGCCCACGAGCACCACCCCGACTGCGAGCACCCCGCAGTCCCCCACGGCGACCACCTCGACTACCTCCACGGGGACCACCTGCACCATCCCCACGAGGGTCACTACGATGAGCGGCCGCTGGACGCCTCGGCGCCGGCACCACGTCCATGACCCCGTCCCTCTCGCAGGAGCACCGGTGACCACGAACCGTCCCCGCCGGACCCGTCAGCAGTCCGCCGTGCTCGAGGCCCTGGGCTCCCGCACGGACTTCGTGGCCGCCCAGGAGCTGCACGTGGCCATGGCCCGCGCCGGGCACAAGGTGGCGCTGGCCACGGTCTACCGTGCCCTGCAGTCCTTCGACGAGGCCGGCGAGGTGGACACCCTCGTGACCGAGGGCGGCGAGACGCTCTACCGCGCCTGCCGCACCACCGCGCACCACCACCACCTGGTCTGCCGCGAGTGCGGCGACACCGTCGAGATCGACGGGCCGGCCGTGGAGCAGTGGTCCGAGCAGATCGCGGCCCAGCACGGGTTCTCCGAGGTGAGCCACACCGTGGAGCTCTACGGGCGCTGCTCCGCCTGCTCCTGAGGCCGGTCCACCGCGCCGCCGAACCGGCGGTCGCGCCCGGCGTAGCGCTCCAGGGCCGCCCACAGGTGGCGGCGGTCGAAGTCCGGCCACAGCGTGTCCGGGAAGTCCATCTCGGCGTACGCGCTCTGCCAGAGCAGGAAGTTGCTCGTGCGCTGCTCGCCGGAGGAGCGCAGGAAGAGGTCCACGTCCGGCATCGAGGGCTCGTAGAGGTGGCGGGCGACGGTGGCCGCCGTGATGCCGCCGGGGCGCAGCCGACCGGCCTCGACCTCGCGGGCGATGGCGCGCACCCCGTCCACGATCTCTGCGCGCCCGCCGTAGTTGACGCAGAAGTACAGGGTGAGCCGGTCGTTGTGCCGGGTCATCTCCTCGGCGGCCTCGAGCTCCTTGATGACGCCGCGCCACAGCCGCGGCCGGCGGCCCACCCAGCGCATGCGCACGCCCCAGGCGTCCAGCTGGTCGCGGCGGCGGCGGATGACCTGGCGGTTGAAGCCCATGAGGAAGCGGACCTCCTCGGGCGAGCGGCGCCAGTTCTCCGTGGAGAAGGCGTACGCCGAGAGGTGCGGCACCCCGGCCTCCAGGGCGCCGGCCACCACGTCGAGCAGCGCCCCCTCCCCCGCCTCGTGGCCGGCGGTCCGCGGCAGGCCGCGCTCGTTGGCCCACCGGCCGTTGCCGTCCATGACCACGGCCACGTGCTGGGGCAGCTCGTCGGGGGCCAGCTGCGGCGGGCGGGCCCCGGAGGGGTGCGGGAAGGGCGGCTCGTGGGTCATGTCACTGTCCCGTCGTCTCGGCGGATGGTGCGGCGTGCTCGGTCGGCTGCACGGGGCCCGGCCCGGTGAGCACGAGGTCGGGGTCCAGGTGGCGCACCGACCGCACCTGCCGATCGGTGTGCCACTGCAGGTGCGCGGTGACCAGCTCCTGCACCTCGCGGCGCCGGGAGGCGGCCCCCTCGGTCCCCAGGACCTCGCGCACGGTACTCCAGTGCGACTCCCCCAGGGCGTCCAGCAGGCGGATGCTGTCGGGGTGCGGCGCCCAGGCGCCGGCCCGCCGGCAGGAGGGGCAGACCACACCCCCCGCGGCAACGTGCACCCCGCGGTGGGGGCCGGGCGCACCGCAGGCGGCGCAGTCGCGCGTGGCCATGGGCCAGCCGGCCACCGCCATGGCACGCAGCAGGTAGGCGTCCATGAGCACGTCCGCCGGCCACTGCCCGGCCGCGAGGGCCGAGAGGGCCCCGGCGAGCAGCCGGAACTGCGGCGGGTTGGGCTCTCCCTCGTCCAGCAGGCTGTCGGCGGTCTCGCACATCACCTGGGCGCACACCCACCCCGCGTAGTCGCGGGAGATCGCCTCGCCGTAGGTGGCCATGGACTCGGCCTGGGTGATGGTGTCCAGGCTGCGCCCCTCGTAGCACTGGACGTCCACCACCATCGCGGGCTCGAGGCGGGCCCCGAAGCGCGACCGGGTGCGGCGCACCCCCTTGGCCACGGCACGCACCTTGCCGCGCTGGTGCCCCAGCATCGTGACGATGCGGTCGGCCTCCCCCAGCGGGTGGGTGCGCAGCACGATGGCGGCGTCGCGGTAGAGGGGCATCCCCCGATTGTGCCGTGGCCCGGCGGTGGTGCAGGCACCGGGACCGGTCCGGGCCCGGCGGTGGGCTGGCGAGCGTCAGGCGGTGTCCCACCAGGTGGCCGCGGCGACAGCGGCCGCGACCAGTCCGCCCAGCACCACCTGGGCCACGCTGTGTCGCCCGCGCCGCACCCGCGCCCACGCGACGACGGGGACCAGCAACCCCAGCACCACACCGCAGAGGTGGGTGCCGGTGACCCACAGGGCCACCGCTCCGCCGGCCACCACACCGGTGTGGAAGGAGACCTTGTGCACCACGGTGACCAGGGCCAGCACCAGCAGGGCGGCCAGCATCGCCGCGAGCACACGGACCAGCGCGGCCGGGGCACCGGCCAGGTGCAGCAGGGCGAGCCCGACGGCCACACTCACCACCGCCGCAGCCAGGGGGACCAGGCGCTGCTCCCGCCGCACGATGTGCGCGTCGGCCACCCGCCCGGCTCGCCGCAGCAGGCGGACCACACCCAGGGGCACGAGCACCACAGGTGGGTCGAGGGGCGGGGCACCTTCGCATGGTCGGGGATCGGCGACCTCGCGGCTGGCTCAGGTGTTCTATCCTGGTGGCATGTCTGTACGCACGCTTGCCGTGGCCCCCGGGCAGGGGTCGCTCCTCGACCAGGTGGACGACCTGGGCCTGCGCCCCCTGGGCCGGGCCGTGACGCGCCGCGTCCTCGACCACGGGGCCTGGGTCGACGTGCGGCCCGGCTGGGTGACCGGTTCCCGGACGCTGCTGGAACACCTGCTGGACGCCGTGCCGTGGCAGGCCGAGCGGCGCCGCATGTACGACCGCGTGGTGGACACCCCACGCCTGCTGCGCTTCTACGCCGAGCACGAGCCGCTCCCCCACCCGCTGCTCGTCGCGGCGCGTGAGGCCCTCGACGCCCACTACGCCGCGGAGCCGGCCGCGGAGCCGTTCGCGACCGCGGGCCTGTGCCTCTACCGCGACGAGCACGACTCCGTGGCCTGGCACGGCGACCGCATCGGCCGCGGGGCCACGCACGACACGATGGTGGCCATCGTCTCGGTGGGCGCGCCACGGCGGCTGCTCCTGCGCCCGCGCGGCGGCGGGGCCTCGCTCACCCTGCCCGTCGGCCACGGCGACCTCGTGGTCATGGGTGGCTCCTGCCAGCGCACCTGGGAGCACGCCGTGCCCAAGGAGCGGCACCCCACCGGGCCGCGCGTCAGCATCCAGCTCCGGCCGCGCGGGGTGCGCTGAGCCGGCCCCGCCCCGAGAGGACGGTGGCCGGCCCGGCGGGGCGGGTCAGAAACCCAGGCGCTGCAGCTGCTTGGGGTCGCGCTGCCAGTCCTTGGCCACCTTCACGTGCAGGTCCAGGTGCACGCGCTGGCCGAGCAGCTGCTCGATCTGCTCGCGGGCCGTGGTGCCCACCTCGCGCAGCCGCGACCCACCGCGGCCGATGATGATCGCCTTCTGGCTGGGGCGCTCCACGAAGACGTTGACGCGCACGTCCATGAGCGGCTTGTCCACCGGGCGGTCCTCGCGCGGCAGCATCTCCTCCACCACCACGGCCAGGCTGTGCGGCAGCTCGTCGCGCACACCCTCCAGGGCCGCCTCGCGCACCAGCTCGGCCACCATGACGTCGGTGGGTTCGTCGGTGAGCACGTCGTCGGGGTACAGCGGCGGGGAGAGCGGCATCCGGTCGCCGATGAGCTCGCGCACCAGGTCGAGCTGCTCCCCGTTGACCGCCGAGCAGGGCACGATCTCGTCGAAGTCGCCCATCTGGTCGATGGCGATGAGGTGCTCGGCCAACTGGTCCCGGGAGACCAGGTCGGCCTTGGTGGCAATGGCGATCACCGGTGTCCGCCGGCCGCGGCGCACCTCGTCGAGCTCGGCCGCGATGAACTTGTCACCGGGCCCGGGTTTCTGGTCGGCGGGCATGCAGAAGCCGATGACGTCCACGTCCAGCAGCGTCTCGCGCACCACGTCGTTGAGCCGCTCGCCCAGCAGGGTGCGGGGCTTGTGGAGGCCGGGGGTGTCCACCACCACCAGCTGCCGCTTCGCGTCACTGAGGATGCCGCGCACCGTGTGCCGCGTGGTCTGCGGCTTGTTGGAGGTGATGGCCACCTTCTGCCCCACCAGGGCGTTGGTCAGCGTGGACTTGCCGGCGTTCGGTCGGCCGACGAAGCACACGAAGCCCGCCCGGTAGTCCTCGGGGAAGTCGGGCGTGATCGTCATGGGTGCTCCTTGGCAGGCGGGGTGTCGGGGTCCATCATGCCCGGGCCCGCGGGCTCCGGGTCGAGCTCCGCGCCGGCGGGGTGGGCACCGGAGCCGGGGTCACCGGGCAGGTCGTCCCGGGCCTCCTCGGCGTCGCTGGCGTGGCCGACCCACTCGGCGATGACGGTGGCCACGCGGTGCCGACGGCCCGAGAGGCGCTCGGCGGTGAGGCGGATGCCGGCCACGTCGCCGGTGGAGCCCACGATCGGCACGCGGTCGGTCAGCTTGGCCAGCAGCCCGCCGACGGTCTCCACGTCCTCGGTGACCTCCTCGGAGAAGGACACCTCGAAGAGCTCGGCGAGGTCGTCCACGTCCATCGAGGCCGCGACGCGCCAGGTGCCGTCCTCGAGCTGCGTGGACTCCACGCTCTCGCGGTCGTGCTCGTCGGTGATCTCCCCGACGATCTCCTCGAGGATGTCCTCGATCGACAGGATGCCGGCGGTGCCGCCGTACTCGTCGACGACCACCACCAGGTGCGTCTGGGAGACCTGCATCTCGCGCAGCAGCGCGTCCACGCCCTTGCTGTCGGGCACGAAGGTCGCCTCGCGCATCACCTCGGCGGCGGTGACCTCCTCGCGGGCGGACGGGTCGGCGTTCACCCGCCGCACCACGTCCTTGAAGTGCACGATGCCGAGCACGTCGTCAGTGCCCCCCTCGCCCACCACGGGGATGCGACTGAAGCCCGACCGCAGCGCCAGGCTCATCACCTTGCGCAGCTGCTTGTGGCCCTCGATGACCACCATGTCCGTGCGGGGCACGAGCACGCGCCGCGCGGTGGTGTCACCGAGCTCGAAGATGGAGTGGATCATCTCCCGCTCCCCGGCCTCGATGACGGCGCTCTCGCCGGCCATGTCGACCATGTCGCGGAACTCGGCCTCGTTCTCGAAGGGGCCCTCGGCGAAGCCCTTGCCCGGGGTCACGGCGTTGCCCACCACGATCAGCGTCTTGGACAGCGGACCGAGCAGGTCGCGGGCGCGCGCCACGGCCGGGGCGGCGCGCAGGGCGATCGCCTCGGCGTTCTGACGCCCCAGCGTGCGCGGGGAGACCCCGAGCACCACGTAGGACACCACCGTCACCACCGCGATGGCCACGGGGAGCTCCCACCCGGTGGCCAACCAGCGGTCGATGGCCACGGTGAACAGCACCGCCACGGCGCACTCCCCCAGCACGCGCAGGAAGGTGACCACGGACATGTGGGCAGCCGTGTCGTCCAGGATGCGGGCCAACGCGTCACCGCCGCGGCGGCCCTCCTGGGCCAGGGCCTCGGCGTGGCGCTTGCTCACGCGCTGCAGGGCCGTCTCGGCCATGGTCATGAGGTGGGTGAGGGCCACCAGCACCACGGCGGCCACCACCAACCACACGGTCACGAACGGTCCCCCGCACTGCCGGGGCGCGGGGCGGCGGTGGTGCTGCGGCCGGTGAGGGCCAGGTAGGAGGCGAGCAGCTCGGCCTGGAGGGCGAACATCTCGCGCTCCTCCTCGGGCTCGGCGTGGTCGTGGCCCAGCAGGTGCAGCACGCCGTGCACGGTGAGCATGAGCAGCTCGTCGCCCACGGGGTGGCCGAGCTTCTCCGCCTGCGCGGCGGCCACCTGGGGGCACAGGACGATGTCGCCGAGCACCCCAGGCTCGGACGGGCGCTCGGGTGTCCCGGGGCGCAACTCGTCCATGGGGAAGCTCATGACGTCGGTGGGGCCGGCGAGGTCCATCCACTGCTCGTGGAGCACCTCGATGGCGGCGGGCTCCACGAACCGGATGCACAACTCGGCGGCCGGGTGCACGTGCAGGGCGTCCATGGCGTGCTGGGCCGCGGCCTGCACGTCGGCGGGGTCGCAGCGGGGGTCGTCCTCGACGAGCACCTCGATGGTCATGCGCGGTCCCCGCCGGCCGGGCGCTCGGCGCGGCCGCCCGGTCGGCCACCGCGGCCGGACTGGGTGGCGTCCCACGCCCCGTAGGCCTCCACAATGCGGGAGACCAGCCGGTGGCGCACCACGTCCACGGCTGTCAGGTGCGAGAAGTGCACGTCCTCCACCCCGGTGAGGATCTCCTCGACCACCGCCAGGCCGGAGCGGGTGCCACCGGGCAGGTCGACCTGCGTGGTGTCGCCGGTGATCACCATCGTGGAGCCGAAGCCCAGGCGGGTGAGGAACATCTTCATCTGCTCCGGAGAGGTGTTCTGCGCCTCGTCGAGGATGATGAACGCGTCGTTGAGGGTGCGCCCGCGCATGTACGCCAGCGGGGCCACCTCGATGGTGCCGCTGGCCATGAGCCGCGGGATGGAGTCGGGGTCGACCATGTCGTGCAGCGCGTCGTAGAGCGGCCGCAGGTAGGGGTCGATCTTCTCGTTGAGGGAGCCGGGCAGGAAGCCCAGTCGCTCGCCGGCCTCCACGGCGGGGCGCGTGAGGATGATGCGGCTGACCTCCTTGGCCTGCAGGGCCGCCACGGCCTTGGCCATGGCCAGGTAGGTCTTGCCGGTACCGGCCGGGCCGATGCCGAAGACCACCGTGTGCTCGTCGATCGCGTCGACGTACTGCTTCTGGCCGAGCGTCTTGGGCCGGATGGTCTTGCCGCGGTTGCTGATGATGTTCTGCGTCAGCACGTCGGCGGGCCGCTCGGCGGTGCGCGCCCGGAGCATGCCGATGGAACGCTCCACCGCGTCGGCGGTCAGGGCGTGCCCGCCCTGCACCATGACCAGCAGCTCCTCCACGAGCCGCTCGGCGAGCGAGACCTCCTGCACCGGACCGGCGAGGTGCAGCTCGTCACCGCGGGCCAGCAGGTCCACGTCGGGGAAGGCGCGTTCGATGGTGCGCAGCAACTGGTCCTGGGGCCCCCAGAGGGAGACCAGGGAGACCCCCTCGGGGAGGGTCACCACCGAACTGGTGCGCTGGGGGCCGGCCGCGGGGGTGTTCTGAGTCATCGTGGCCTCGAGTCTAGGCGGTGCCCCCGACGACCGAGCAGGTCACCGGGAGAGGTCGGCCTGCTCGGGCGCCACCGGCCGCGAGCCGGTGACCAGGCGGTGCACCAGCCACACACCCAGGAAGAGCGGCAGGCCCAGGTAGGTGGTCAGCAGGCCGAGCAGGCTCTCGGTGCCGAAGCCGTCGACGCGGATGTCGTCGAAGATGGTCCATCCCTGGCCCACGACCACCACGGCGCACATCGCCAGGGCCACCAGCGGGCCCACCGGGAAGGCCCAGGCGCGGTACGGCAGGTCGCGGGGGTCGCCGCCCTGCGCCACGTAGGCGCGGCGGAAGCGGTAGTGGCACCAGGCGATGCCCATCCAGGTGATGAAGCCGGCCAGACCCGAGGCGCTCACGAGCCAGGTGTAGGCCTGCCCCTCGCCCACGAGGCTGGTGAGGAAGCACAGGGCGCCCACGGCGGCGGTCACCAGCAGGGCGGCCACCGGCACGCCACGGCGGTTCACGCCGCCGAGGAAGGACGGGGCCTTCCCGGAACGCGCCAGGCCGTAGAGCATGCGGGTGGAGGAGTACATCCCGGCGTTGCCCGCCGAGAGGATGGCCACGAGGATCACCGCGTTCATGATGTCGCCGGCGTAGGGGATGCCGGCCTCGCCGAAGACGAGGGTGAACGGCGCGATGGAGATGTCCTCGCTCTCGCTGGCGTTGAGCAGGCGGGCGTCGTCGTAGGGCAGCAGGAAGCCGATGACCGCGATGGCGCCGATGTAGAAGAGCATGATGCGGAAGAAGACCGAGCGGATGGCCTTGGGGATGGTCTTCTCCGGCTCGTCGGCCTCACCGGCGGCCACACCGACCATCTCGGTGCCCTGGAACGAGAACCCGGCGATCATGAAGATGCTCAGCATGCCGGCCAGGCCGCCCACGAAGGGGGCCTCGCCCCGGGTCCAGTTGCTGGTGCCCGGGGAGCCGTCGCCCAGCACGCCGGCGATCATGAGCACGCCCACCACGAGGAACACCAGCACGGCGATGACCTTGATGGACGAGAAGAGGAACTCCCCCTCACCGAAGGCTCGCACGGTGACGATGTTGAGCAGCAGCAGCACCCCGAGGAAGGCCGCCGACCAGATCCACCCCGGCACGTCGGGGAACCAGTAGCCCATGACCATCTCGGCGGCCACCAGCTCCACGGCCACGGTGATGGCCCAGTTGAACCAGTAGTTCCACCCGGTGGCGAAGCCGAACGAGGGGCTCACGAAGCGTGTGCCGTAGGCCTCGAAGGAGCTGGCCAGAGGCAGGTAGGTGGCCATCTCGCCCAGGCTCTGCATGAGCAGGAAGACCATGACGCCGATGGCCGCGTAGGCCAGCAGGGCGCCCCCGGGCCCGGCCGTGCTGATGGTGGCGCCCGAGGCCACGAACAGTCCGGTGCCGATGGCGCCACCCAGCGCGATCATGTTGAGGTGGCGCGCGCTCAGCTTGCGCTGGAGCTGCTCCTCGGCCCGCCCGTCGGTGACGGCGGGTTCGGTGGGTGGGGCGACGGTGGCCATGGGGGTCCTTGCGGGGAGGGGGGTCATGGGTGGCCGGAACCTAGCACGCGCCCAGCCGATTTCCCGGGGGTTCCGGCGAGTGGGCCGGCAACGGGAAGGCCTGCGGCCCGGCGGGCGGTTCACCGCAGGCCTTCCCGTCAGCCCGGCCTCTGGGGCATGACGCAGGTCACCTCAGCCGGGCGGCCACTGCAGCTGGCGCCCCCCGATGACGTGCAGGTGCACGTGGTCGACCGACTGCTGCCCGTGCTCACCGGTGTTGGCCACCACGCGGTAGCCGTCCTCGGCGAGCCCCTCCTGCTCGGCCACCTTGGCCACGGTCTGCAGCAGGTCGGTGGCGGCGGCCGGGTCGTCCACGGCCACGGCGGCGAGATTGCGGTGGTGGTCGCGCGGCACCACCAGCACGTGGGTGGGGGCCTGCGGGTCGATGTCGCGGAAGGCCAGCGAGCGGTCGGACTCCACGACGACGTCACCGGGGACCTCCCCGACGACGATCTTGCAGAACAGGCAGTCGGTGCTCATGCGCGTCACCCTAGCCCCGGCAGCCGGCGTCGGCCTGCCGTCGGCCCTGCGTAGCATGCCGTGCATGGACCCCCGGAACGCCCTGCAGTCGGCCCTGGCCGCCGGCGACTCGCTGCGGGCTCGTCAGCTGCTCGCGGATGCGGGCCCGGACGGGCGCGAGGCCCTGTGGTCGGTCCTGGCGTCGGCCGCGAGCGGCGGCTCGACCAGCGGCCGGGAGCTCCTGCTCGAGCAGCTCTCCGCCTCCGGCGTGGTCCACAGGTTCGTCGCCTCCCGCCTGCTCGACGAGGCCTCGGTCGACGACGTGGTCCAGGAGACCCTGATCTCCGTGGCCAACTCGGTGGACTCGTTCAGGGGCGGGGCGGCCGTCACCACCTGGGTGGCCTCCATCGCCCACCGGCGGGTCGTCGACCACCTGCGTCGCCGGCGCGAGGCCGTGCAGCTGCCGGCGGACGTGGCCTCCCCGGGAGCCCGGCTCAGCTCGCAGGTCGCCACCCGCGAAGCCCTCGACGGTGCGCTCCGCGAGCTTCCCCCGCCCTACCGCGAGGTGGTCGTGCTCCGCGAGGTGCGGGGCCTCAGCTACGCCGAGATCGCCGACCACCTCGAGCGCCCCCTCGGCACGGTCAAGGCTCAGGTGGCGCGAGGTCGGGCGCTGGCCGCCCATGCCCTCCACGAGGGGCAGGTCCACCGGTGAGCCGTCACCGGGTGGGCCGCCTCCACCTCCAGGAGGTGCTGGGGGTGGGCTCCTTCGCCACGGTGCACCGTGCCCACGACCCGGTGCTGGACGACACCGTGGTGGTCAAGGTGCTGGCCGAGAACCACAGCCTCAACCCCGACGTCCGGGAGCGCTTCATCACCGAGGGGCGGCTCCAGCGACGGATCCGCAGCGAGCACGTGGTCGGCGTGCACGACCTCGGGGAGACCGACCACCAGCAGCCGTACCTCGTGCTCGAGGAGGCCGACCGGGGCAGTCTGGGCGCCCGGGTCGAGGCGCGACGGCGAGCCGGGTGGAGCGCCTCGACCGACGACCTGCTGGTGGTGGCCCGCGACCTGGCGGCCGCCCTCGGGGCCGTCCACGCCGCGCGGGTGGTGCACCGCGACCTCAGTCCGGCCAACGTGCTGCTGCGCTCGTGGCCGGCGGACCGGCCCGGGGCGGGGGCACGGCACCGCCAGGGCCCGCCCCGCGCCACGCTGCTGGAGCCCGACGAGCGCCTGCTCCTGTCCGACCTCGGCCTGTGCAAGGACCTGGCGGTCAACTCCGGCCTCACCGTGGGCGTGGGAACCCGGGGGTTCCGCGCCCCGGAGATGGACGCCCCGGCGGGGGTGGTGGACCACCGCACGGACCTCTGGTCCCTCTCAGCCCTGGTCACGTGGGTGGCGGGCGACGCCGAGCTGCCGCAGCCCGTCGTCGCCGCCCTGCGCCGGGGGTGCGCAACCGACCCCGACGACCGTCCGGCTGACGTGCAGGAGTGGCTGCGGGAGCTCGAGACCGCCCTCGCGCCCCGCACGACGCCCTCCCCCACCCC
>NZ_KV824496.1:0-588 GCF_001816045.1 Kytococcus sp. HMSC28H12 | reverse complement strand
GCACCGGTGCCGATCTCGACAGTCGAGTTCCGCACCGGTGCGGAACTGGTGCCGAGCGCGCCCCGTGGACCACGCCCGAGGGCATCGACGTGCCCCCGGTGTACGACGCCTCCGACCTGGCCGGCCTGGACTTCCTCGACACGGTGCCCGGTGCCCCGCCCTACCTGCGCGGCCCGTACCCCACCATGTACGTCAACCAGCCGTGGACGGTGCGCCAGTACGCCGGCTTCTCCACCGCGCAGGAGTCCAACGCGTTCTACCGCCGCAACCTGGCCGCCGGGCAGAAGGGCCTCTCGGTGGCCTTCGACCTGGCCACCCACCGCGGCTACGACTCCGACCACCCCCGCGTGGCCGGTGACGTGGGCATGGCCGGCGTGGCCATCGACTCCATCCTGGACATGCGCCAGCTGTTCGACGGCATCCCGCTGGACCGCATGAGCGTGTCCATGACCATGAACGGCGCGGTGCTGCCCATCCTGGCGCTCTACGTCGTCGCGGCCGAGGAGCAGGGGGTGAGCCAGGACCAGCTCTCGGGGACCATCCAGAACGACATCCTCAAGGAGTTCATGGTCCGCAACACCTACATCT
>NZ_KV824495.1:0-3274 GCF_001816045.1 Kytococcus sp. HMSC28H12 | reverse complement strand
CGCGGCGGCGCGGGCCGCCCTTGCCCCCGCGCTGGGGGCCGGACCCCTTCGGCCCCGGCTTCCCGGGTCCGCCGCCCGTACCGGTCTTGCCCGGCGCGGTGTCCTCGACCACGCGGAAGGTCATGCGCAGGTGCGCCGGCACGGTGGAGGCGTCGAAGTCAGCCGGGTCCAGCGGCGTACCGGTGCGCCGGGTGAGCGCCCGCGCCAGGGCGGCCGGGAAGCTGCCACTCCCCCGCACCGGCTGCGTGGCCGCGGCCCGCTCGTCACCCTCGAGCTCTGCTCGAAGGTCACCCAGGGCGGCCGCGGCGTGGTCCGTGGCGGGCACGAACGAGCGGCGCACTGCCTTGGGCAGGGAGCGCAGGAGCGCCACCGCCAGCTCCTCGCGCAGGCCCGGGACCTGCCAGTCGAAGCCCTCGTCGCGCACCCGGTTGAGCTGGCTCAACGTCAGGTGGACGGTCACACCGTCTGCCTCGGTGCCGGGCTCGAACTGGTAGGTCAGGGGCAGCTCCAGGTCGCCCTGCTGCCAGGTGGCCGGGAAGTCGGCCAGGTCCACGGCGGTGGGGTCCTCACCGGTCACCTCCTCCACCGACAGGTCGAGCAGGGCCGGGTCCTCGCGGCGGGCGGTCTTCCACCAGCTGTCGAAGTGCACCCCGGAGACGACCTCGGCGGGCAGCCGCTCGTCGTAGAAGCCGAAGAGCGCCTCGTCGTCGAGCAGGTCGCGGCGGCGGGAGCGCGCCTCGAGCTGCTCGATCTCGGCGAGGACCTTCTTGTTGTGGCCCCAGAAGGCGTGGCCGGTGTGCCAGTCCCCTTCCACCAGGGCGTGGCGGATGAAGAGCTCGCGCGCCAGCGCCGGGTCGACCCTCGCCAGGCCCACTTGCCGCCCGGCCACCAGCGGGATGCCCAGCAGGGTCACCCGCTCGTCGGCCACGGCCGAGCCCCGCTTGGAGGACCACCGCGGCTCGGAGTACTGCCGCTTCACCAGGTGCGCGGCGGCCTCCTCCACCCACGCCGGGTCCACCGTGGCATTGGTGCGCGCCCACAGCCTGGTGGTCTCCACCAGCTCGGCCGAGACGATCCAGTCCGGACGGGTGCGGAAGAGCCCCGAGCCGGGCTGGATGGAGAAGTGCGCCCCCCGGGCGCCCAGGTAGTCCCGGGCCTCCCGGTCGCGCAGGCCCACCTGGCTGAGCAGGCCGGGCAGCAGGCTGCGGTGCACCACCTCGGCCTTGGCCGGGTCCACCGGCGCGAAGCCCTCGTCGCGCTGCCGGGCGCGGTCGGACTCCACGCCCACCGACGAGTCCGCCCAGCCCAGGCCCTTCACCACGCTGCGCAGCTGATGGTGCACGTCCACCCACTCGCGCAGCCGCAGGTAGTGCAGGAACTCCGCGTGGCACAGGCGGCGGAAGGCCGAGCCCGACAGCGTGCCCTTGCGCTCGCGCACGTAGGCCCACAGGTTGAGCAGGGCCACGAAGTCGGAGTTCTCGTCCTTGAACCGGGCGTGCAGCTGGTCGGCGCGCTCGCGCTTCTCGGCCGGACGCTCCCGCGGGTCCTGGATACTCAGCCCGGCCACGATGACGAGCACCTCGGCCAGCGCCCCACGGCGGTGGGCCTCGAGCAGCATCCGGGCCAGGCGCGGGTCGGCCGGGATGGACGCCAGCTGGCGCCCCTCCTCGGTGAGGCGCACGACACCGCCGGAGGAGGCGGTCTGCCGGGTCACGGCCCCCAGCTCGTGGAGCAGGCGCAGGCCGTCGGTGACCAGCCGGGAGTCCGGCGGGTCCACGAAGGCGAAGCGCTGCACGTCGCCCAGCCCCAGGTGCGCCATCTGCAGGATGACGCTGGCCAGCGAGGTGCGCTGGATCTCCGGGTCGGTGAACTGCGGGCGCGCCTCGTAGTCCTCCTGGGAGTACAGGCGGATGCAGATGCCCGCGCTCACGCGTCCGGAGCGGCCCGCACGCTGGTTGGCCGAGGCCTGGGAGATCTTCTCGATGGGCAGGCGCTGCACCTTGAGCCGCTGGGAGTACCGGCTGATGCGCGCCGTGCCGGTGTCCACGACGTACCGGATGCCGGGCACGGTGAGCGAGGTCTCGGCCACGTTGGTGGCCAGCACCACGCGGCGCTTCGTGTGGGGCGCGAAGACGCGCTGCTGCTCGGCGGCCGAGAGGCGACCGTAGAGCGGCACGATCTCTGTGCCCGGCAGCTTGAGCCCCTCGAGGCCGTCCACGGCGTCGCGGATCTCCCGCTCGCCGGAGCAGAACACGAGGATGTCGCGGTCCTGCGGGCGTGGGTCGTCGGCGGGCACGTCCTCGGTCCAGAGCTCCTGCACCGCCTCGGCGATGCCGGTGACCTGGTCGATCTCCTCCTCGGAGTAGGTGCTCTCGTCGTAGCCCTCGGGGTCCTCCAGGGCGTGCGGGTTGGAGGCGTCCAGGGTGCTCAGCGGGCGGTAGCGCACCTCCACCGGGTAGGTGCGCCCGGAGACCTCCACCACCGGCACCGGGCCGCCCACGGCGTCGGCGAAGTGGTCGGCGAAGCGCTGCGGGTCGATGGTGGCCGAGGTGATGATCACCTTGAGGTCCGGCCGCTGGGGCAGCAGCTGGTGCAGGTAGCCGAGGATGAAGTCGATGGTGAGGCTGCGCTCGTGCGCCTCGTCGATGATGAGCGTGTCGTAGGCGCGCAGCTGCCGGTCGAACTGCATCTGGTTGAGCAGGATGCCGTCGGTCATCACCTTGACCAGCGTCTGCGGGCTGGTCATGTCGGTGAAGCGCACCTGGTAGCCGACCGGGCCGGTGGGGTCCTCGAGCTCGACGCCCAGCTCGTGGGCGATGCGGTCGGCCACGGAGCGGGCCGCGATGCGGCGGGGCTGGGTGTGGCCGATCATGCCGGTGACGCCGCGCCCGAGCTCCAGACAGATCTTGGGCAGCTGAGTGGTCTTGCCCGATCCGGTCTCGCCGGCCACCACGACCACCTGGTGGTCGCGGATGGCGGCCGCCAGGTCGTCCTTGCGGTCGACGACTGGCAGGTCGGGCCAGGTGAGCTCCGGTACCGAGGCGCGGCGGGCCTCGACCTGCTCGGGGGTCAGCGGGCGCGGACCCCGCGGAGCGCGGGCCCCACCGCGGGGTCCGCGTCCTCCCCCACGACCACCACGGCCGCGGCCCCGACCACGACCCCGACCACGACCTGCGCCGGCGCCACCGGCGTCACCACGGCCCCGTCCCGGCGCACCGCGACGGGGGCCACCGGGCTGCTCGGGCCCCTCAGCCATCGGCCCGGGTGGCGCGCG
>NZ_KV824494.1:0-970 GCF_001816045.1 Kytococcus sp. HMSC28H12 | reverse complement strand
GTGCCGCAGGCCGTCTGGGAGCTCGTCCGTGGCGCCCTCGCGCAGCCCTCGGGCACGCAGTCGGTGCTGGTGACCCCGCCCACCGATGCCGAGGCCACCTGGTGGCGCCAGCGCCTCGACCGGCACCTGGAGGGCGACCACTACACGGCGGCCGTGCGCGGCAACGTCACCGTGCTGCCGTGGCGTCGCGCCGTCCGCACCACGGCCGACGTGGTGGTGGTGCTGGCCGACGGGCACGGCGAGCTGCTGGGCGAGGTCGTGGCCGCCCCGGGCACCGACCGGCTGGTGCTGCCGGTGCTGCGCCGGGCGCGTCGTGCCCTGGACCTCGTGGTCACCCGCTCGTCGGAGGACGAGCTGCGCGCCGCCCGTTCCGTCCCGGACACCGCCGGTGGTCTGCTGACCCGCTGGTTCGACGCCCCGCCGGTGGGTGGCAGGGCCGTGGCCGATGCGGATCTGCCGCCTTTGCACGCGCGCTTCGTGCGCCGCCTGCGGGCCGAGGGCCTCGTGGTGCGCCCGGTGCACCACGCCCTGCTGGGCTGGGTGCTGCACGTCGCCCCGGGTCCTCGCCGTCCGGAGATCACCACCATCCTGTTCGACGAGCCGGTGACCCGCCGCGACGTCGAGGTGGACGCCCACGTGCGCGTCTGGCCCGAGCAGCTGCGCCGGGCCGGCTGGCTCGTGGAGCAGGTCTCGAGCCTGGACCTGCACCGTGACCTGGGCCGTGAGGCGATGCGGGTGCGCAACGGCGTGCTGCGCGCTGCCGCGCAGCAGTCGGGTCGCGCATGACCCGGCGCGCCCACCGCCGGGTGGTCGCCCCCTCCACGGCGGTGGGGGCGGTGGACTGGGAGGACTCGACGCCTCGCACCCGGGACGGTGCGGAGGACGAGCCCGCCGGCGCCGGCCCTGCGGCGGCAGGACCCGCCCGTGGTGTGTCCGGGGGCGCTCCCGGCCCCGCCACACCCGGGGCCCG
>NZ_KV824493.1:0-833 GCF_001816045.1 Kytococcus sp. HMSC28H12 | reverse complement strand
GGCGCGCGCGAGGGCCTCGGTCACGGCGCCGTGACCGACTGGGTGGGCGCCGGGCCGGACGAGGCGCCCGAGGCCTACGACCACCTCGACCCGCGCCGCCGCTGGGCCGACGCCCAGCCGGTGGATGCCGTGCTCGTCCACGGCGCCGACGACGCCACCGTGCCCGTCGCCCACAGCGAGGACTTCGACGCCCCCAGCCACGTGCTGCCGGGCGCCCACCACGCGGACCTCATCGACCCCGACTCGCCGCACTGGCACCACGTGCACACGGCCTTCCTCGAGGCCTACTCCGCCCTCTGGCAGCGCACGATGCAGTGACCTCGGGGGCACCTTTGCCTCGGTCTGCCTCCAAGGGCGTTGGTGCGCAAGGATTTGACGGCCCCCCGGGGGGGATACTCTGGCTCGTTCATTTCGATGAGTCGCTGAGGGGGTTCAGGTGCGTTCGGCCAAGGGTTTGCTTCTTGCGCTGCTGATGACGTGTGCCGCGCCCGGTGCAGGGCTGGCCAGTCCGAGTGCCGAGGATGGGTTCAGGTGGGACCTGGCTGAGGACGGGAACGGTTCGCCGATCACCACGCGCTCAGAGACTCCTCTGAGTGCCATGGGGAGCAGGGGTGGCGGGTGGCCGGCAGTCACGTCAGGGGAGGTCCAGGGGTGGTCCATCCCGAGCAGCGGCGGGGCTGGCTCTGCTGGGTGGGGTGGGGCGCCCTTCATGGTCGGAGGAACCCCGGAAGCCGTGATGAACGTCGAGGGCCGTGGGCGCATCGTTGTCAGTCGCCTCGATGGCATCTCCCAGCGAGATTGGGGGCTCTTCCGATCTGAGGGTGTAGCAGTGG
>NZ_KV824492.1:0-785 GCF_001816045.1 Kytococcus sp. HMSC28H12 | reverse complement strand
CATGACCCACGCTCAACTCCGAAGAGCCGTGAATCTCCTGCAATGCAGGGCTCGGCTCGGGCGCGGCATGAAACCTGACGCCGGTGGCACCGGTCGCTTCGACCACCTGACGGAGATCGTCGTGAACCACCGTCCACATCTCGTGACCCGCCGCCTCGGGCACCGGCCCGGCACTAACCGTCGTCATATCCAGCGCGGCCGACGACCGACTGACTGGCGTCAACCCCTCCACAGTGATCTTCAACCCGCTACCGGGGTCCAGGTCCACGAGGAAGAAGTGAGGTTCAGTGCGCTGTTGCATCAGAAGTAGATCCTGTACCCAAACTCGCGAGCCAGAAACCGTCCATATTGCTCGATCTGATACATCGAGGCGTGTGGATACGTGGTACGGAACCACTCCCAGTGCGCATTGAACCTACGCGCATCCGCCAAATGCTTGCTTGACCACACCCATGAGCCGTATTTGGGATTGTGAATATTCAACCCCCGAGAAGAAAAGTAACCCTGAAACTTCTGAGGCAGATTATGGTGCGCATGGTAATCTTTTGGTGATGAGATGTTCCCGGTGCCGGCCCTGACTCCGGGGTTGTGAGGGAAATTCCCACCAGTGAACTTCTTGTAACTCCCACACTGCACCCATACGTCGTCACCCTCCGACCGACCGGCCCAAGATTCGTAGGTAGTCGGCACTTCCTG
This sequence comes from Kytococcus sp. HMSC28H12, assembly GCF_001816045.1. Classification (NCBI taxonomy): domain Bacteria; kingdom Bacillati; phylum Actinomycetota; class Actinomycetes; order Micrococcales; family Kytococcaceae; genus Kytococcus; species Kytococcus sp. HMSC28H12. The sequence goes on along the minus strand of NZ_KV824492.1, from coordinate 89 downwards.
TTCCCGCAGGTCCGCAGGTGCCGGTTCGTCGCGATTCATTTGACGACCCGGACTTGTCAGGCTCATCCGATCTGAGGGTGTAGTCGTGG
>NZ_KV824491.1:0-11761 GCF_001816045.1 Kytococcus sp. HMSC28H12 | reverse complement strand
CGCCGGTGAGGCTGCCGGCGCGCTCGCGGCCGGGGGACCGGTCCGGTCCGATGACGCGGTGGGAGGTGCCGGCGCGGCGTCGGGGCTGACCACGGCGAGCGCGGCTGCCGTCGTCGCCGAGGCCACGCAGGGTCTGCTCTTCCTCGGGAGCTCGCGGGCCCCGCGGTCGATGGACCTGTGGACCCCGGGGCCGGGGCCGGGCGTCACCGGCGTGGTGGGCAACCGTGGGCTGGCGGGCATCGACGGGTGCCTGTCGACGGCAGCCGGGTGGGCCCTGACGCAGGGGCCGACCACGGCGCTGGTCGGGGACCTGACCTTCCTGCACGACGCCAACGCCCTGGCGGTCGGGCCGGGGGAGCCCCGCCCGGACCTCACGGTGGTGGTGCTCTCCGACGACGGGGGTGCGATCTTCTCTGACCTCGAGTACGGCCGCGCGCCGTGGCGTGAGGCGCACGGCGAGGACACCTTCCGGCGGGTGTTCACCACGCCCACCGGGGTCGACGTGTCGGCGCTCGCAGCGGCCTACGGGGTGCCCGTGCAGCGGGCCACGAGCGTGGACGGGCTGCGGGCCGCCGTGTCCGACCGGCCGCGCGGCCTCCGGGTGGTGGAGGCCGTGCTGCAGGGCTGAGTGGTGCGGGAGGTGTGAGGTGGCGGGCGGTGCCCGGGGCCCCTGCTGGGTCGGGCGCTGGTGGAGAGCCTCAGTCGCCGGCGAGGGCCGAGCGCATCGGGGCCAGCTTGGTGTGGGTCTCGGCCAGCTCGGCGTCCGGGTCGGACTCGGCCACGATGCCGCCACCGGCCCACATCCGCAGCTGCCGCGGGTCCTCGGGCAGCACCCGGCCACAGCGCAGGGCCAGGCCCATGTCGCCGTCGCCGCGGGCGTCCATCCAGCCCACCGGGCTGGCGTACCGGCCACGGTCGCGTCCCTCGAACTCGGCGATGAGTTCCTGCGCCGCCTCCCGGGGCGTGCCGCCCACGGCCGCGCTCGGGTGCAGCGCCCCGGCCAGCTCGAGCACCGTGGTGCCGGGTTCGGCCCGTCCGTCCAGATCGCTCACCAGGTGGAACAGGTTGGGCAGCGTGAGCAGTGCCGGCGACCGCGGCGCCACGACGGCGCTGCACAGCGGCGAGAGGCGCTCCACCACCGAGTCCACGGCGAACGCGTGCTCCGACAGGTCCTTCCGGCTGGCCAGCAGGGCGTCGGCCGCGCGCTGGTCGTCCTCCACGTCGGCCGCCCGGGCCGCCGTGCCCGCCAGCACCCGGGAGAACACGTGCCCGGCGTCCAGGCGCACGAGCATCTCCGGGGTGGCACCCACCAACCCGTCCACGGCGAACGCCCAGGTGTCGGGGTAGTCGCCCGCCAGCCGGCTGAGCAGCCAGCGCAGGTCGATCGGCTCGGCGGCGGTGGCCACGACGTCGCGGGCCAGCACCACCTTCTGTGCCCGCCCCTGCCGGATGGCGTCCACGCACCGCTGCACCACGTCCCGCCAGCCGGCGTCGGGGGTGTCGCCGGGCTCGTCCACGATGCCGGTCGGGCGCCGCGGGGCGGGGGACTCCGGCGGCAGCCCGGTCACCGCGGTGGACGAGTCCACGGCAGCACCGTCCACGGGAGCACCGTCCGCACCGGCACCAGCGGTGGCACCACCTGCGGCACCGTCGTCGACGACACCCTCTGTGGCCCGGCGGATCCGGGTCACCCACGCCACGTCGCCCTTGCGGCCCACGACCACCTCGGGCACCACGAGCGCCGACCCGGCCGGGGAGTCGTCGCGGAAGGCTGCCGACGCCCAGGTCACCAGCCCCGCACCGCGCGGCAGGGCCGGCTCCCCGGAGGAGCCGTCGGGGGCATCGCCCGCCCGGGCCGCGTCGTCCACCGGAGTCGCATCGCCCGCCGGGGCCGCGTCCCCCACCCAGGTCGTGCCCTCGTCCACGGCGGCCTCGACGACCGCCTGCCACCACCGGCTGAGCAGCTGCCAGCGATCGGGGCCGGCGTCGGTCACGGTCGCGGTGGCCGCCCGTCCCCAGCCGACCATCCCCTCACGGCGCCGCACCCAGGCCACCACGTCGCCGGCGGCCACCTCGGGCACCACGCGGCCGAGCCCGACGCCGTCGGCCGGGTGCACCTCGGTGCGGACCACGAGCCGCGGCACCGGCGGCAGGGACGGGGACGGAGTGCTGAGGGGGGTGTTCATCGCCGGTGAGCGTAGCCACCGGTCCGCCCGTCGCCACCGGAGGTGGCCACCACCGCCTGCCCCGCCCCGGGGTGGGAGACTGGCCCCATGAGCCGCGCCAGCCTCGCGAAGGACCCGTCCCACGTCTCCGAGATGTTCGACGAGGTCGCCCCTCGCTACGACTGCACCAACGACATCCTCTCGATGGGGCAGGCCCGTCTCTGGCGTCGCGCCGTCACCCGGGCCGTGGCACCCCGACCGGGCCTGCGCGTCCTCGACCTGGGCGCCGGCACCGGCACCTCCAGCGAGCCGCTGGCCGACGCCGGCGCCGACGTGGTGCCCGCCGACTTCTCCGAGGGCATGCTCGCCGAGGGCCGTCGTCGCCGCCCGGACCTGCCCTTCACCCGGGCCGACGCCATGGACCTGCCCTTCGAGGACGCCTCCTTCGACGTCGTGACCATCAGCTTCGCCCTGCGCAACGTGGCCGACCCGGCCGTCGCCCTGCGCGAGATGGCCCGCGTCACCCGCCCCGGCGGCCGCCTCGTGCTGTGCGAGTTCTCCACCCCCACGCTCGCGCCCTTCCGGGCCGTCTACGAGCGCTACCTCATGAAGGCGCTGCCCGCCATCGCCGGCCGGGTCTCGTCCAACCCGGAGAGCTACGAGTACCTGGCCGAGTCCATCGAGGCGTGGCCCGCCCAGGCCGGCGTCCGTGACCTGGTGGTCGGCTCCGGCTGGACCGACGTGCGCTGGCGCAACTTCTCCGGTGGCGTGGTGGCCCTGCACACCGCCCAGCGCGCCGACGTCCCCGCCCTCGCGCGATACTGACCCCCTGCACGACCATCCCCCTGCAGGGACCCGCCCCGCCGGCGGCCTGCAGACCCGGCCGGCAGGGTGACCTGCCCGGCCCGCCGCACCCCGACACGCACACCCGAGGACTGACTGTGGAGAACGCCCGCCAGCACGCCGTCGACGGCGTCGCCGCCGGACTGGAGCGGGTCGACACCCTGCTCCACGAGGTCGTCCGCCACGACGACCCGTTCATCGCCGAGGCGTCGGCCTACCTGCTCGAGGCCGGGGGCAAGCGCTTCCGCCCCCAGCTGACGCTGCTCGTCTCCCACCTGGGGCAGGGCGTCACCGACGAGGTGGTCAAGGCCGCGGCCGCCGTGGAGCTGGTGCACCTGGCCTCGCTCTACCACGACGACGTCATGGACGAGGCCGAGCTGCGCCGTGGGGTGTCCAGCGCCAACGCCCGCTACGGCAACGCCACCGCCGTGGTGGTGGGCGACCTGCTCTTCGGGCGGTCCTCCGCCCTGGTCTCCGAGCTGGGCCCCGATGCGGTGCGCCTGCAGGCCGACACCTTCATCCGCCTGTGCGCCGGCCAGATCCGCGACGAGCGCCCCGTGCCCGAGGGCGTGGACCCGGTGGAGCACCTGCTGGGCGTCCTCGCGGACAAGACCGGCGCCCTCATCGCCGCCGCGGCCGAGTACGGCGCCCGTCTGGGTGGCTGCGACGAGGCGACGGTGCGGCTCATGGCCGAGTTCGGGGAGCGGCTGGGCCTGGTCTTCCAGCTGGCCGACGACCTGCTCGACGTGGCCTCCGACGCCGAGGAGTCCGGCAAGACGCCCGGCACGGACCTGCGCGAGGGCAAGGCCACCCTCCCGGTGCTCTTCGCCCGTCGCAGCACCGACGACGAGGGCGCCCGACTGCGGGAGCTGCTGGCCGGCCCGGTGGTCGAGGCCGACCTTCCCGAGGCGGTGGAGCTGCTCCGCGCCCACCCGGCCCTGGCCGAGGCCCGCGCGTACACGCTGCGCTACGCCGAGGACACCGCGGCCGTGCTGGACCCGTTGGGCAGCAACGAGGTCACCGACGAGCTGCGCCGCCTCGTGCGCGCCGTGGCCGACCGCGTGGCCTGAGCCCCGCCGGCACCCACACCGCGACGCCGCCACCACGACGTGCAACGGCCCGCCCCCATCGGGGAGCGGGCCGTTGCCGTGCGAGGGGGGATCAGCCGAAGAGCGAGCCCACGCGCGACTGGGCGGAGCCGAAGGCCGAGCCCGAGGCCACACCGGTGTCGACGATCGGGCCGGGGGCGTCCTTGGTGCGCTTCACCTCGACCACGCCCGGGCGCGGGAAGCCGTCACCCTTGTACGGGAACTGCGAGAACACGTTGGTGGTGCTCGCGCCGTCGATCTCGCCCGGGTGCTGCACGGCGACGAACACCGAGGTGTTGTCGGTGGACACCAGCGGGCCGGAGCACTCGGCACCGGTGGGCACCGAGAGGAACTGGGTCAGCAGGCCCATGTTCTCGCCGGCCACCGGCATCGCGTAGAGGCCGTCGCAGTGGCCCAGGGTGCCGGGCATGCCGTCGGTGGAGATCCACAGGTTGCCGGCCTTGTCGAAGGCGACGTTGTCCGGGCAGGAGATGGGGGCCACCATCGACTTGTCGTAGCCGTTGAAGTAGGTGGTCGGGTCGGTGGGGTCACCGCAGATGAGCACCAGCTTCCAGGTGAACTTCGTGCCGGTGTGGTCGCCGCCGGCCTCGGTGATCTCGATGACCTGGCCGTGCTTGTTCTCGGCGCGCGGGTTGGCCTCGTCGATCTCGCCGGGGGCACGCTTGGAGTTGTTGGTCAGGGCGCCGTAGATGCGGCCGTTGACCGGGTTGGGCTCCACGTCCTCGGGGCGGTCCATCTTGGTCGGGCCCACCTTGTCGGCGGCCAGGCGCGTGAGCACCAGCACCTCCTCGGTGGACATGCCCGGCACCACGGACTTGCCGTTCTGGGTCAGCGGGATCCAGATGCCGGAGCCGTCGGAGACGCCGTCCTCGAAGCCGTCGCCGGAGAACTTGGCCACGTAGAGGTCGCCGTCCTCGAGCAGCGTCATGTTGTGCTGCTTGTTGCCCTCGACGTACTTCTTGCGCGAGACGAACTTGTACATGTAGTCGAAGCGCTCGTCGTCGCCCATGTAGGCCACGGCGTGGCCGTTGGCGGCGATGGTGACGTTGGCGCCCTCGTGCTTGAAGCGGCCCAGCGCGGTGTGCTTGCGCGGGGTGGCGGTCGGGTCCATCGGGTCGATCTCGATGATGTAGCCGAAGTGGTGCAGCGCGTTGTTCTCGTTGCGCAGGTCGAAGCGCGGGGCGGCGTCCAGGAAGTAGTTGGACAGCTCGTCGGCGCTGGTGACCACGCCGTAGCGCTCGTACTCCTCCTGGGCGGCGGCGTTGTCGGCGTCGCCGAGGAAGTAGCCGTTCCAGTTCTCCTCGCCGGACAGGATGGTGCCCCAAGGGGTCACGCCACCGGCGCAGTTGTTCATGGTGCCGAAGGCGTTCTTGCCCTTCGGGGTGGCCTTCGTCTTGAGCAGGTCGGAGCCGGCGGCGGGGCCGGTGAAGGCGAACTCGGTGTCCAGGTGGATGCGGCGGTTCACCGGGGAGTTCAGGTCGCGCTCGTAGAAGTCCTCGGCGGAGGCGCGCTGCAGGGCCGTGATGGTCAGGCCGTGGGCGGCCAGCAGGACGGCCTGCTGGTCGGCGGTCGGGCGCGCGTCGGCCAGGCCGTCGAACATGAGCTCGGGGTTGACGTACTCGTTGTTGAACGAGAGCACGGCGGTGTTGTCGCCGGTGGGGATCACCGAGACGAAGTCCGCGTTGTAGCCGGCCTGCTGCTTCTGCGCGGCCTCGGACTGGTTCTTGATGTCGAACGCCGGGGCGTCGGGGGTCAGCGGGTCGCCCCAGTTGCACAGCGGGTTCCAGGCGAAGCCCTCGGGCACCTTGAACTCGTCCACCTCGGCCGGGGTGGGGGCGATGCCCTTGAAGCCCAGCGGGCCCTCGGAGGCCTCGGCGATGTCGGCGGCCACGGCCGGGGTGCGGGTGTCCGCGGCGGCGAAGGCAGCGGCGGTGGCCAGGCCCAGGCCACCGGTGATGAGCACCTGGCGGCGGGAAGCGCCCTCGGCCACGACCTCGGCGAAGGTCTGGTTGTCCGAGGTGTTGGGCACCGGGCGCGCACACGCGTTGTTGCAGCGGTAGTGGCAGGTGACCGCCTGGCGGCCACCGGTGATCGGCGAGTTCAGGATGGGCAGCAGGCGACGTCCGTCGTTGCGCATTTCGAGCCTCCGCAGGGGATCAGAGAGGGTGGTTGGGGGCAGGTAGCCCTCGCGCGACCCTAGGAAGCGCGCATGGAGGAGCGGTGTTCGCCCGGTGAACTCCCGGTGACGGCTGCGTGGCCGATGGGGGAACGTCGCCGTGGTCGCCCGCAGCCGGTCCCCGCGCCGCGCCTCAGCTGCCGCTCAGGCCCCCGGCGGCCCGCGCCAGCCGGTCGTGGCGGCGCCGGCGCCCGGCGGCCACCACGGTGTCGGTCATGAGCACCACCAGGGCGCACCACACCATCGCGAACCCGATCCAGCGGCTCACCGAGAGGTGCTCGCCCATCACCAGCACGCCCACCAGCAGCTGCAGCACCGGGGTGAGGAACTGCAGCAGGCCGATGGTCACCAGGGTCACCCGGGAGGCGGCGGCCGCGAAGAGCAGCAGTGGGATGGCCGTGGCCACACCGGCCGAGGCCAGCCACAGCATGTGGCCCACCCCGTGGCCGGTGAAGGTCTGGTGCGTGGTGGTGGACCCCGTCGGGGAGGTGCCGAGCCACACGAGGATGCCGGTGGCCACCGGCAGCAGCGCGACGGTCTCGGCGGTGAGCGAGTGCAGCGCCGGCACCGAGGCCCCCACCTGCTTCTTGAGCAGCCCGTAGGTGGCGAAGCTCAGCGCCAGGGCCAGCGAGATCCACGGCGGTTGGCCGTAGTCGACGGTGAGGTACACCGCGGCCGCTGCGGCGATGCCGACCGCCACCCACTGCCAGCGGCGCAGGCTCTCGCGGAGCACCACCACGCCGATGACGACCGTGGCCAGCGGGTTGAGGAAGTAGCCCAGGGCGGCCTCGGTGACGTGGCCGGTGGTCACCGCGGCCACGTAGATGGTCCAGTTGACGCCGATGGTGAGGCCGGCGGCGGTCATGGCCAGGGCCCGACGGCGGGTGCCCAGGACGCCGCGCAGCGCGCCGAGCTGGCGGGTGGCGGCCAGCAGCACCAGGCAGAAGAGCAGCGACCAGACCACGCGGTGGGCGAGGATCTCCCACGGCCCGGCCGGGGCGAGGGCGGCGAAGTACAGCGGGAAGGCGCCCCAGAGCAGGTAGGCGCCGAAGCCGTACAGCACGCCGCGGCCGGCAGCCGGCGAGGGCGTGCCGGCGGGGGTGGCCGCTGCGGGGTCACCTCCCGTCGGCGCCGCCGGGGCGGGGGTGGGGTGGGTGCTCATCGGGGGGTCCTCCTCTCACGGCGCAGGTCGACCACACTGACGGCCAGGGCCACGGTGGCCAGGGCGACGATGGTGAGCAGCGCGGTGCGGAACGCCACCGACCACGACTGCCCCGCATCCAGGACGGCGAACAGTACGCCCGGCACCAGGGCGGTGCCCACAGCGGTGCCGATGCGCTGCCCCAGGGACATGAGCCCACCGGCCACCCCGCCCTGCCGGGGATCCACCGCCTGCAGGGTCAGCGTGGTGTTGGGGCTCACCACGCACCCCTGGCCCGCGCCCACCAGCGCGGCGGCCGCGGCGCAGGCCCACCACGGCACCCGCCCGGACTCCACCAGCGGGGTGAGCGCCACGAGCAGCAGCAGGGCGCAGATCACCACGAGGAAGCCGCCGATGACGAGCCGCCGCCCCCAGCGCAGCACGTGGCGCCCTGCGAACTGGGCGGAGAGGCCGGCGCCCACCGACGAGGGCAGCAGCACCAGCGCCGCGGCGAACGCACTGTGGCCCAGGTGCATCTGCATCCACAGCGGGATGACCAGGAAGATGCTCGTGGCCCCCACGAAGTGCACCGACACCACGGCGATGCCGTTGCGGAAGGGCTCCACGGAGAACATGCGTGGGTCCACCACCGGGGAGCCGCCGCGGTCCCGGTAGCGGCGCTCCCAGACCACGAAGAGCGCGGCCAGCAGCATCCCGACCGGCAGGGGCGCCCAGGCCGCGGGGCCGCCCCGCTCCACGAAGGGCACCATCAGGCACAGCACCGTGGCTCCCAGCAGCAGGGTGCCCACGGGGTCCAGGTCCGGGCGCGTCCCCACCGAGGCGCGGTCGTCCGGGGCCCACCGCGGGGCGAGGACGAGCACGGCCAGCCCCAGCGGCAGGTTGAGGGCGAACATCCACCGCCACCCCGCCTCGGGGCCGAGGGCCTGGATGAGGAACCCGCCGAGCACGGGACCGACGGCGGTGGCCAGCGCCACGGTGGTGGCCATGGCCGCGAACGCGCGGGCGCGCTGCTCGCCGCGGAAGTGCTGCTGGATCAGGCCGATGGTCTGCGGGTTCACCAGGCCCGAGCCGAGCCCCTGCACCACCCGCGCGGCGTTGAGCACCCCGGGCGAGGGGGCCAGCGCGGCCACCAGCGACCCGGCGGTGAACAGCGCCACGCCCCAGCCCAGCAGCCGTCGTCGCCCGATCTGGTCGCCCAGCCGCCCGGCGGGCACCAGCAGCAGCCCGAAGGCCAGGGCGTAGCCGGAGACCACCCACTGCAGCTGGGAGCTGCTGGCCCCGAGCGAGTCCCCGATGGGGGCCAGGGCCACGTTCACCACCGAGACGGCCACCAGGGCCATGAAGGTGGGCACGAGCAGCACCACCAGGAGGCGCCACCCCTCCGCGCGCTCGGTCGGGGCGGAGGGGGAGGTCGTCACCCGGGCAGTGTAGGAGCGGGGCCGCGCGGTGCCCCGGGGTGGGAGGATCGCCCCATGCACCGACACCACAACGGGCTCAAGACCGTGATGCTGTTCGGCCTCATCTGGGCCCTCTTCCTGGGCCTGGGGGCCGTCGTGGGCGGGGGCCGGTTCATCTGGCTGTTCGCCGTGTTCGGCCTGCTCTCCACGGCGTACACCTACTGGAACTCCGACACGCTGGCCATCCGTGCCATGCGGGCCCGGGAGGTGGGGCCGCACGAGGCGCCGGCGATGCACCGCATCGTCACCGAGCTGTCCACGGCCGCCGGCCAGCCGATGCCGCGCCTGTACGTCTCGCCCACCATGGCGCCCAACGCGTTCGCCACCGGCCGCAGCCCCTCGCACGCGGCGGTGTGCTGCACCGCCGGCATCCTCGAGCTGCTCGACGAGCGTGAGCTCCGCGGGGTGCTGGGCCACGAGCTCATGCACGTGTACAACCGCGACATCCTCACCTCCGCGGTGGCCTCGGCCATCGCCGGCACCATCACCTCGGTGGCGCAGATGATGATGTGGTTCGGCGGCGGGCAGGGGGAGAACCGGCCCAACCCGCTGGTGATGATCGCGATGGCGCTGCTCGCCCCGCTGGGGGCCACCGTCATCCAGCTGGCCATCAGCCGCACCCGCGAGTTCGACGCCGACGAGGACGGCGCGCGGCTCACCGGTGACCCGCTGGCCCTGGCCAGTGCGCTGCGCCGCATCGAGTCCGGGGCGTCGGCCCGCCCGCTGCGCCCCGAGCCGCGGGTGGAGACCGTCAGCCACATGATGATCGCCAACCCCTTCCGCGGGGCGGGGGTGGCGCGACTGTTCTCCACCCACCCGCCCATGGACCAGCGCATCGCGCGGCTGGAGGCGATGGCGGGGCAGCGCCTGGGCTGAGGGGCGCGGCCCCCGTCCACATCCCCGTGACCTGCGGCCGGGTCTCGGGGCAGGATGGCCCCCATGCCCTCGCTGACCCGTGACGAAGCCCAGACCCGTGCCGCGCTCATCGAGGTGGTCTCGATGGACGTGGAGCTGGACCTGACCACCAGCTCGCGCACCTTCGAGTCCGAGACCACCATCGTCTTCACCGCCGCCGCGGCCGAGCCCACCTTCGTGGACCTCAAGGCCGTGGACGTGCACGAGGTGGAGCTCAACGGCGTCGCGGTGGAGCCGGCCACGGTGGTCGACGGGCGCCTGCCCCTCACCCCGGCGCAGGGCGAGAACACGCTCGTGGTGCGCGCCACCATGCCCTTCTCCAACGACGGGCAGGGCCTGCACCGCTCGGTGGACCCGGCCGACCAGCGCGAGTACGTCTACGGCCACCTGTTCCTGGACGCCGCGCCCAAGGTGTTCGCCTGCTTCGACCAGCCCGACCTCAAGGCCCCCTACGCCGTGGTGGTCAAGGCGCCGGACGAGTGGGTCGTCACCGGCAACGGCGACCCCACCCACGAGGGCGGGGGTGTGTGGCGCCTGGCCACCACCAAGCCGCTGTCCACCTACTTCGTCACCGTCTGCGCCGGCCCCTACGTGCAGCAGCGCGACACCTGGCGCGGACCGGACGGCCAGGAGGTGCCGCTGGTGGTGCACACCCGCGCCTCCCTGGCCGAGCAGCTCGAGGCCCAGGCCCAGCAGGTGTTCGAGGTCACCCGCCAGTGCATGAGCTTTTTCCACGAGCTCTTCGGCATCGACTACCCGTTCGGGGAGTACCACCAGGTGTTCGTGCCGGAGTTCAACGCCGGTGCCATGGAGAACCCCGGCTGCGTGACCTTCCGCGACCAGTACGTGTTCACCGGCGCCATCACCCGGCAGGACCTGCTGCTGCGCTCCAACACCATCGCCCACGAGATGGCGCACATGTGGTTCGGCGACCTCGTGACCCCGGGGTGGTGGGACGACCTGTGGCTCAACGAGTCCTTCGCCGAGTACATGGCCCACCGTGCGCTGGTGGGGGCGACGGAGTTCACCGAGGCGTGGGTGGACTTCGGCATCGGCCGCAAGCCGTGGGGCTACGCCGCCGAGCGCTCGCCCTCCACCCACCCGGTGGCCGGGGCGCCGGCGCCGGACGGCGACACCGCGCTGCAGAACTTCGACGGCATCAGCTACGCCAAGGGCGCCTCGGCGCTGCGCCAGCTCATCGCGTGGATGGGGGACGAGGCCTTCGTGGCGGGCGTCCGCGACCACCTGGAGGGCCACGCCTACGGCAACGCCACGCTGGCGGACTTCCTCGGCTCGATGGGGCGCGCGTCCGGCCGCGACGTGCAGGCCTGGGCGGCGGCCTGGCTGGAGACCGCCGGCCTCGACCGCATCGCGGTGGAGCTCACCACGCGGCAGGACGCCGACGGGCTGCCCGTCATCGACACCGCCACGGTGGTGCGCCAGCAGCCCACCGGTGAGGCGTTCACCCGTTCCTCGGGGGAGCCGGCCGGGCGCCCGCACGCCCTGACGGTGGCCGGGTGGACCGACGGCGACCGCGCCTGGCAGGTGGACGTGGAGCTCGACGGCGACCGGGTGGAGGTGCCCGAGCTGTCCGGCCGCCCCGTGCCGCGCCTGGTGGTGCCCAACGCCGCGGACACCACCTGGGCCACCGCGGTGCTCGACGAGGACTCGTGGGCGGCGCTGCCCACCCAGCTGCCGCAGGTCACCGAGCCCGTCACCCGCGCGATGCTGTGGGCGGCCCTGTTCGACGGCGTCGCCGAGGCCACCGTGGACCCGCGCCACCTGGTGGAGGTCTTCGTCCACGCCTTCCCGGCCGAGACCGACGCGTCGGTGCTGGCCATCTCCGGCGGGTACACCCAGCGGGCCGTGCGCACCATGGTGCCGGCAGCGGAACGCGAGGGGCTGCTGGAGCGCATGGCCGCCGCCGGCCGCGA
>NZ_KV824490.1:0-909 GCF_001816045.1 Kytococcus sp. HMSC28H12 | reverse complement strand
CGCCCCCGCGGCTGCCCAGGCCCCCGAGGCCGCCGCGGCTGCCGCCCCGGTCGCCGCCGGCGAGCGGGAGACCCGCACCCCGGTCAAGGGCGTGCGCAAGATGACCGCGCAGGCCATGGTGAACAGCGCCTTCACCGCCCCGCACGTCACGGAGTTCATCACCGTGGACGTCAGCGCCATGATGGAGATGGTCGAGAAGCTCAAGGGCGACCGCGCGTTCAAGGACGTCAAGGTCACCCCGCTGCTGCTCGTGGCCAAGGCCGTGGTGCTGGCTGCCCGGCGCAACCCGGAGATCAACGCCAAGTGGGACGAGGCTAACCAGGAGATCGTGCAGTACCACGACGTGAACCTGGGCATCGCCGCGGCGACCCCGCGTGGCCTCATCGTGCCCAACATCAAGGGTGCGCAGGAGAAGTCGCTGGTGGAGCTCGGCGGCGCGCTGGGCGACCTGGTGTCCACGGCGCGTGCCGGGAAGACGTCCCCGGCCGACATGTCCGGCGGCACCATCACCATCACCAACGTGGGTGTCTTCGGGGTGGACTCGGGCACGCCGATCCTCAACTCCGGCGAGGCGGCCATCCTGTGCTTCGGCGCGGTGAACCGTCGCCCGTGGGTGGTCACCGACCGCGACGGCAACGAGACCATCGAGCCGCGCTGGGTGACCGAGCTGGCGCTGAGCTTCGACCACCGCCTCGTGGACGGTGACCTGGGCTCGCGCTACCTGGCCGACGTGGCCGCGCTGCTGCAGGACCCGGGCACGGCGTTCACCTGGTGAGGTACCGCCCCCGCACCGGGGTGACGCGATGACGTGAGCGGGCTCGTCCAGAGGGGCGGGCCCGCTCCGTCGTGCCCGGTCCCCGGGCGCCCTCCCACTCCTACGCCACCCACCCTCGTTGCCCCCCCCGCCCC
>NZ_KV824489.1:0-3480 GCF_001816045.1 Kytococcus sp. HMSC28H12 | reverse complement strand
TCGACAGTCGAGTTCGGCACCGGTGCGGTTCTCGGGTCCGGTCCAGCAGGTGGTGGTCCGGTGGGGGTGCGGGTCCGAAGGGCCGGGGGCCGGGCGGCGCGGGGGTGCTGGCCGAGCAGCCCTCCGGTTGCGACGTGCCGGGGGTCGGCGCGAGGGTGGAGCCATGACCGACACCACGCAGACCACCGGCAAGACCGTCTACTTCCTGACCTCCGCCGAGGGCATCGAGGCCGTGGAGCTCACCGACCCGTGGAAGGCCGTCACCGAGGCCGGCCACACCGCGCGCCTCGTGAGCCCCGAGGGCGGCGAGGTGCAGCTCTTCAACCACCTCGACAAGGCCGAGACCCGCACCGCCGACGGCGCCGTGGCCGAGGTGTCCGCCGACGACGTGGACGTGCTCGTTCTGCCCGGTGGCGTGGCCAACCCGGACGCCCTGCGCCTGGACGAGAAGTCCGTGGCCCTCGTGAAGGCCGTGCACGACGCGGGCCGCCCGGTGGCCGCCATCTGCCACGCCGGCTGGGTGCTGGCCGAGGCGGGCGTGGTGGACGGCCGCCGCGTGACGGGCTTCGACAGCATCGAGACCGACCTGCGCAACGCAGGCGCCGACTGGGTGAGCGGCGAGAGCGTCGTGGTGGACGGCAACCTCATCACCAGCCGCAACCCCGACGACCTGCCCGCCTTCAACGGGGCGATCCTCGAGGCGCTCGAGCACGGCGCCGCCGCCCCGCAGGGCTGAGCTCCTGACCGCCACGCCGTCACGACCGGCGCCCGGCCCCCCTCGCACCCCGGTGCGGTGGGGGCCTCGCGCTGCGTGGCCGACCACGCCGTGCGCGGCGTCGAACCCCGGAAACTAGACTCCGACCATGGCCCAGATCACCACACCCCGCCCCGCCCAGGGAACGCTCGAGCTGCTGCCGCGCCAGCAGGTGGCGTTCAACCGCATCGCGGACGTGGTGCGTCGCCATTTCGAGGCCGGCGGCTTCCTCCCGCTGGAGACGCCCGCCTTCGAGCGCACCGACGTGCTGCTCACCAAGTCCGGTGGCGAGACCGAGAAGCAGGTCTACTTCGTGCAGTCCACCGGTGGGCTGGCCAACGACCGCGAGGCCGTGGCCGCCGGGGACGAGGTGGGCCTGCCCGACCTCGCCCTGCGCTTCGACCTCACCGTGCCGATGGCGCGCTTCGTGGCCCAGCACGAGGGCCAGCTGACCTTCCCCTTCCGTCGCTACCAGATGCAGCGCGTCTACCGCGGTGAGCGTCCGCAGCGTGGCCGCTTCCGGGAGTTCGTGCAGTGTGACGTCGACATCATCGGCAAGGACACCCTCTCGGTGCGCCACGACGCCGAGCCGCCGGCCACCATGCACGCCATCTTCCGCGAGCTGGACTTCGGCCCGTTCACGATCCACCTGAACAACCGCCGCCTGCTGCGCGGTTTCTTCCGCAGCGTCGGCATCACCGACGAGCAGCAGCCGCTGGTGCTGCGCGAGGTGGACAAGATCGACAAGCGCGGTGTGGACTGGCTGCGCGAGGAGCTCACCGGCGAGCGCTTCGGCCTGGCCGCGGACGTGGTCGACGCCGTGGCGGGCTTCGTCTCCACCCGCACCGGCTCGCACGCCGAGGCCCTGGAGGTGCTGGCCGGCCTGGAGGGGCGCGACGAGGAGCTGGACGCCGGCGTGGCCGAGCTGCGCGAGGTGCTCGAGATGCTGCGTCACCTCGGCGTGCCCGAGGGCGACTACTGCGTCAACCTCGCCATCGCCCGCGGCCTGGACTACTACACCGGCACCGTCTACGAGACCTTCCTCGACGAGCACCCGGAGCTGGGGTCGGTCTGCTCCGGTGGGCGCTACGAGAACCTGGCCGGGCAGTACACCAGGTCGTCCCTGCCGGGCGTGGGCATGTCCATCGGCCTCTCCCGCCTGTTCTGGCAGCTCATGGAGAACGGCATGGTCGCCGACGAGCCGTCCACCGTCCAGGTGCTCGTGCCGCTGCTCGACGAGGCCCTGCTGCCCGAGGCGCTGGGTCTGGCCGCCGAGCTGCGCACGGCCGGCCTGCGGGTGGAGTCGGTGCTGGAGCCGGCCAAGCTGGCCAAGCAGTTCAAGCACGCCGACCGGGCGGGCATCCGGTTCGTGGCCGTGCTCGGCGCCCAGGAGGTGGAGCGCGGTGTGGTGATGGTCAAGGACCTGCAGCGCGGCGACCAGTTCGAGGCCGAGCGGGGCGACCTGGCGCAGGCGCTGCGCGTGGAGCTGGCGCAGCCGGTCGCCGTGCGCGGGGACTGACCCGGCACGGCCCTCGCCTCGAGCGGCCCACCACCCCACGGGGGGGGGGGCCGCTCGCGTGTGCCGGGGGAGGGGGAGGGGGCATGACGCCGATTCGGCGCACCGTGTCCTAGCGTGTTAGCGTGTTAATACATTCGATGACGGACCCGCGGCGCCGACCGCGACCACCCGTCACTGCCCACCCCCGTTCGCACCAGGAGGACGCCATGAAGCGACGCGACACCCCCCGTTCGCGCACCGTGGCCGAGGTGCGTGCCGAGCTCGTGGCCGTCCTGGCCTCGATGCAGGACCCCGCGGAGGTGGACGCCCTGCTCACCGACCTGTGCACGCCCGCCGAGGTGGAGGCCCTCACCGACCGGTGGGCCGTGGTGCCGCAGCTGGCCGAGGGTCGCAGCTACCGCGCCATCCACGAGGACACGGGCGTCTCGGTGACCACCGTCGGCCGGGTGGCCCGGTGCCTCGAGGACGGGGCCGGTGGCTACCGCGCGGCCCTGCGACATCTGGACGGGCCTGCCTCCGCCTGACCGGCGCGGTCCGCCGCGCACCTCCCTCGGACGCCCCGGCGTCCTCGATCCCACCGCTGGTGGGTGAGGAGCACCATGACCCCCGTGGAGACCCCGCGCGACCGCCTGCGCGTCGCCATCCAGAAGTCCGGTCGCCTCGGCGACCCGGCCCGAGACCTGCTGAGCGCCTGCGGCCTGACCTGGCGCGAGAGCCGTGACCGCCTGTTCTGCTTCGGCGAGGGCCTGCCGGTGGATCTGCTGCTGGTCCGCGACGACGACATCCCCGGCCTGCTCACCGACGGCGTGGCCGACCTCGGCATCGTGGGACGCAACGTGCTGGCCGAGGAGCAGGCCACCGGTGTGGGCACCGACCTGCACGAGGTGCGCCAGCTCGGCTTCGGTCCCTGCACCCTGCAGATCGCCGTGCCCCAGGAGTGGGACTGGCAGGGCCCGCAGCAGTTGCAGGGACTGCGCGTGGCCACGAGCTACCCGGCCCTCACCCGGGACTGGCTGGCCGCCCAGGGCGTGGACGCCGAGGTGGTGACGCTCAGCGGGTCGGTGGAGATCGCGCCCAGCCTGGGCCAGGCCGATGCCGTGTGCGACCTCGTGAGCTCCGGCGCCACCCTGCGCGCCAACGCGCTGCGCCCCGTGGCCGTGGTGCTGGAGAGCGAGGCCGTGCTGGCCGGCCCGGCCCGCCGCCTGGA